>CAJAPA010000193.1 GCA_903942465.1 uncultured Gammaproteobacteria bacterium | reverse complement strand
TGTTCCAGATCGAACACCGGGAAGCCTTTGAGAATCGGGTTTTCCTGCACCACATCGTCATACACCAGCGAAACCGGCTGAGAGGTGTTCAGACGGAAGTCGGTGTTGCCGTAGCCGCGGATGTAAAAACGCGGAAAAGCGCGGCCGAAGGAGGATTCGATGTTCAGGCCCGGAGTACGGCCGGACAGGAAACGCACATCGGCACCGCCGGAGGCCAGCGCGTCGAGGTTCTCGCCGCTGACGGTGCTGACCGACACCGGAACATCCTGGATGTTTTCAACACGGCGGTCAGCGGTGACCTGCACTTTATCGAGAACGGCGGCGTCCTGAGCGGCGGCCATGGGGGCGAATACGGCGGCACTGATGGCGAGCGCCAAGGCCTGCTTGCGATACGAAGTAATAGTAGACATAAACCCTCTGGGATATAGGAATGAGTGGTATTCAACGGCCAACAAGCCGGTTCGCCGCGGCCCCTGCCCGGCATAGTGACGTATCGATAACGTCTTGATTATAGGTTAAAGAATAGTTAAGCAACTACTCTAATTCATTACACATCCAAAATTACATGCTAATACATCATATTAATCAAGACGATGAACTATATTCTTGAATAAGACCATGATTTCATTTTGCCGTTTTCATACGGCATGACCCCATGGAATTGGCGCGGATCATCGTCGAACACCAAGGGCAAAAACTGGCGGTCACCGTCCCACATCGGCAGCTCCATGATCTTGTCGATATCCACCCAGCACAGATCACCTTCAGGATTGCGGGTGAACGGCGTTCCGCTGAAATGTTCGACAAGAAAAATCAATCCGTACCAATGCTCGCCATTCTTGCCGAAAAACGGCCAGGAAATACTGCCGCGCAGACTGATTTTTTCGCAGACGATGCCGGCTTCCTCCATGACTTCCCGACGCACGCTGGCCACCACATCCTCATCGTCTTCGACTTTGCCGCCGAGTCCGTTGTATTTGCCCAGATGCTCATCGGTATCCCGGGCATTACGGTGGATGAGCAGCACCTGACGGCCATCGGGTGAGAGCACGTAAGCCAGCGTGGCGAGGATGGGGCAATAGGGCATGGTGACGGCAATTCCTCTAAACTGAAGGCACATTATCGCCGGAATCCGCATGAACACCGCCGCTGCCCCAAAAAAAATAGCTGTGATCGGCGGCGGACCGGCTGGCTTGAGAGCGGCACAGACCGCTGCCGAATCCGGGGCGGAAGTGCATGTCTACGAGCGCAAAGCCTCGGTCGGCCGGAAATTCCTGATTGCCGGGCGTGGCGGCCTGAACCTGACCCATGCCGAACCGATGGCCGATTTCGGCAGGCGTTTCCGCGACCGGAGCGCGGCAGTCTCGACATGGCTGGACGGTTTCGACAATACCGCCGTGTGCGAATGGGCCGAACAGCTCGGCATTGCCACCTTTGTCGGCAGTTCCGGCCGGGTGTTTCCGACCGACATGAAGGCCGCGCCACTGCTCAGGGCCTGGTTGAAACAGCTGCGTGCGCTCGGCGTGCATTTTCATGTCAATCACCGCGCCATTGCCTTCGAAGGCGATCGGCAACTGCGGCTGCAGACGCCGGAGGGTGAGATTAGCGTCGGCGCCGATGCCTTCATTCTTGCGCTGGGAGGCGCCAGCTGGCCGCAGCTGGGGTCGGACGGCAGCTGGCAGAACGGTCTGTTGCCGGAAGGCCTGGACATCGTCCCGCTGCAAGCCGCCAATTGCGGTTTTGAAATCGCCTGGTCGGATTTCTTCAAAGACAAATTCGCCGGTGAACCGCTGAAGCCCCTGAAGATACGATTGGCCGATCGCGATGCCGCCTTGCAGGGGGAATGCGTCATCAGCGAATACGGCATCGAGGGCAGTCTGATCTATGCACTCAGCGCCGATATCCGCGAAACCATCGCGCGCGACGGACGGTGCACGCTGCTGCTGGACCTGCTGCCGGATCATGACCTGCCCCGCATCACTGCAGCGGCCGGAAAACCGCGCAACGGACGCAGTCTCAGCGATTTCCTGCGTCGGCATTTCAAGCTTTCCGGTGTGAAAACCGCCCTGCTCTACGAACTGGCCGACCGCCAGCAGCTTGCCGATCCGCAGGCGCTGGCAAAGCTGTTGAAAGCCCTGCCCTTGACGCTCACCGCACCGCGCCCCATTGCCGAGGCCATCAGTACCGCCGGTGGCGTCGCACTGCCGCAACTCGATGCACACTTGATGTGGCGTCGCCATCCCGGCCTGTTCTTCGCCGGCGAAATGCTGGACTGGGAAGCGCCGACCGGCGGTTACCTGTTGACGGCCAGCATGGCCAGTGGCCACTGCGCGGCTCTAGGTGCCTTGGCATTCGCCGCCGGATAAGGAATAGCTTATATTGGGGACAGACGCAGAAGCAGGCAACCCCATGAATCATCACGGCAAGCATCCGCGTAAATCGCCCAAAGGCATCCTGCGGCACCGCCAGGGGACGCCCATTCATGCCACCGCACATCATAAGCGCGGCATCATGGCGCAGTTCTCGCGGATCCGCGGCGCAGGCATCGGTGCGGTTGCGGCTTTTCTGGCCGTACTCGGCCCGGGGCTTCTGGCCGGCCTTTCCGATGAT
>CAJAPA010000192.1 GCA_903942465.1 uncultured Gammaproteobacteria bacterium | reverse complement strand
GTCACGGGTTTTGAAATCCTTCAGGCTGAAGGTAATCGGCGTCAACACCTTTTCCGGTTTCAGCGCACGGCTCTGGTCGGCGAAATTGACCTGGCCGGCATTGACGCTGAAATCGCCGATCCAGACATTCGGCAGCGGTTCATCGTTTTTTTCCTTGGGCAGCAGGTCGGCCAGATTGAGCGAACCGTCCGGTTTGATGATGGCGCGCGCGAACGGCTTGTCGAGCAATACGGTGTTGAACACGAAGGCGCGCTTGAACAGCGACGAGGCCTGGAAATCCACGAACAGGCGCTGCAGCGACAGCAAGGGCTTGCCGCCGTCCTGCAGCACGATGTCGCGCATGTCGAGCTCGAAGGTGAACGGATTGAAGCGGATCTCGCCGAGCGCGAGCGGTTTTTTCAGCTCGGTCTGCGCGTAATCCATGGCCTGGCTGCGGATCAGCTTGGGCACCAGCTTGAACCCGATCAATGCATAGGCACCGACAGCGAGCACCAGCAATCCGGCCAACAGCAGCCATTTCGATTTCATCCAAGCCAGCATAGACACCTCCGTTCGACCTATGATGCCCCTGCCGTGTGACAGGCGCAAGCGCGACCCAACCGGAGCGTGCCGACTGGCCGATAAAGATAAATGGCTGACCGGCAAAGCCAAGCTGTCGGACATGCGGGCACCTGTCCTATACAAACCCCCTGCCTGCGGTTTATTGTAGGCACGGGGCGAAGGCCCCGCCCTTTCGGATAACGGATGGCGCACCCAATAACAAACCATAATTCGCAACACGACCTTTTGGAGAGGAACATGAAAAAACTCGGAGCGGAATTTTTCGGCACCTTCTGGCTGGTGCTCGGCGGCTGCGGCAGCGCCGTACTGGCCGCGGCATTCCCGGATGTCGGCATCGGCCTGGCCGGTGTATCCCTGGCTTTCGGCCTGACCGTACTGACCATGGCCTATGCCATCGGCCATATTTCGGGCTGCCATCTGAACCCGGCGGTCTCCATCGGCCTGTGGGCGGGCGGGCGCTTTCCGGCCAAGGATCTGGGTCCCTACATCGTGGCGCAGGTGCTCGGTGCCATTGCCGCGGGCGGCGTGCTGTATCTGATTGCTTCAGGTAAAGCCGATTTCGCCGGTACCGGTGGCTTCGCCTCGAACGGCTTCGGCGAACATTCGCCGGGCGGCTTCTCGATGCAGGCGGCGGTGATTACCGAAGTGGTGATGACGGCCTTCTTCCTGATCGTGATTCTCGGCGCCACCGACAAGCGCGCTCCGGCCGGTTTCGCCCCGATCGCCATCGGCCTGTGCCTGACCCTGATCCATCTGATCTCGATTCCCGTCACCAACACCTCGGTCAACCCGGCACGCAGCACCGGCGTGGCCCTGTTCGCGGATGCCTGGGCCATCCAGCAACTCTGGGTATTCTGGGCTGCGCCGATTGTCGGCGCCCTGCTCGGTGCCACCATCTACAAGTTCATCGGCAAGGAAGACTGAGTCTTCGGACTTCCCGGAAAAAGGCGCTTCGGCGCCTTTTTTCTTGCCCGCATCCGGCAGACCCCTTACAGTGGATTCTGATGATCAAGAGTCCAACCCGATGGCCGACCGGCAACGTCAATCCGCATTCGCCGATTTCGTGCTTGAACAGATGGCGGATGTGCCGGATGTCACGAAGCGCGCGATGTTCGGCGGCTTCGGCATTTACCGGGGTGGCCTGATGTTCGCCCTGATCGCCCGGGAGCAGCTGTACTTCAAGGCCAGCGATTTCCTGGCCGAAGAGTTCATCGCACTCGGATTACCGCCCTTCGTTTACGCCAGCAAAGGCCGAAGCACGTCCCTTAAGTATTATCAGGCCCCGGAATCGGTGTTCGAAGATTCCGAACAGATGGCGCTGTGGTCGCACAAAGCCTATCAATGCGCGATGCGGGCGGCGCAGGCGAAAGCCGCGCCGAAAAAAAGGAGAAGCAGGCCATGAATTGGCTCTGGGTGGCATTGGGCGGCGGCTTGGGTGCGATGGCACGCTACGGACTTTCGGGCTGGCTGTTGCATCACAGCGCGCAGCAGAAATTTCCCTGGCCCACCTTCGTGGTGAATGTCTCGGGCTGTCTGATTGCCGGCCTGCTGTTCGCACTGGCGGCCAAGCACGATATCCTCTCGCCGAATCTGCGCCTGTTTCTGTTCACCGGCGTGCTCGGCGGCTTCACCACCTTTTCGGCCTTCGGCCTGGAAACCGCGCATCTGCTCAAGCGTGGCGATATCCTGACGGCCTGCATCTATGTGCTGGCCAGCGTGGTATGCGGATTGGCGGCGATTCTGTTGGCTTACCGTTTTACCGCCTGATAGAACACCAGCTGCCACGGCAGTTCAATCCGGCCATCGGCGGTGGTGCGGAAATCCAGATAGTCGCGCAGACCGGCCAAAATCTCGGTATCGGTGGCGCGGTCGATGCCGAACATGTTGCGGCAGTAAAACACCATCGCGGTCTCGTCGGCGAAGCGCCAGGGATAATGACGTACGGTCATCCGCGGCGCCTCGAAGCCGGCCGCCTGCAGACGCGGCAGAAACGCGTCATCGAAGAACACGCCGACATGGCCCTGGCTGTTGTGCCGGTGCACGAAATCGTTGAGGAAGGCCCCCACTTTCGAGCCGGTCAACACTTCACCGATCAGCAACTGCCCGCCGGAGCGCAGCAGACGCCGGCATTCGGCGAAGAACGCGTTCTGCCGCTCCAGCGATACATGATGCAGTCCGGTCAAGGACAGCACCGCATCGAAGGCGGCATCGGCGAACGGCAAAGCCTCCGGACTTCCCAAGGGAATGCGGCTGCCGGCAAAGCCAATGCTGAAATCGCAACTTTCCAATCGGCAATCGGCTTGCAGGTAGGCGTTCAAATAACCGCCGCCGGAGGGCACATCAAGCAGATCGACTGCCGTTGCCGACAGGTCTTCCAGCAAGGCCAAAAACTCCCCGTCCCGCGCCCGCGGATCACGCTGCATGGCGGCATGGTACTGATGCGCCCGCTGGGCGAAGATTTCGCTGTAGTCGGTCATGCGGTTGCCGGAGGAGGATTTGTTCCATTCTAACCGCGTCGCCGGCCGTGGGGACATCCAAGAATTATTCTTATGGCGGCGCCTGCTGGCCGGGGTTAGGCTTTGCCCATGAACAGCAATATCCACCCGATTGCCGGACCGGCGCAGAACCGTCTGTACGGCATTTATGTGCTGGACCATCTGC
>CAJAPA010000191.1 GCA_903942465.1 uncultured Gammaproteobacteria bacterium | reverse complement strand
GACTACAACGTGCCTTGTCACGGCAGCATGCAGATGTATCAGGCACTGCGCTCATTGGAAGTGCCGACACAATTGGTGATCTATCCCGGCCAGAACCACGGTCTGACCATTCCGTCCTACTGGGTCGATCGTCTGCAGCGCAACATTGACTGGTACCGCCGCTATCTCATCCCGGAGCAATCCCCTTGATGTCCTATACCCGAGTCCTCGCGTCGCTCCTGTGGTTGTTGCCGCTGCACACCGTTCAGGCCGAATCCGTACTCATCCGTGCTGGCATGCTGATCGATGTCGATGCCGGACAGGTATTGCGCGATCAGGCCATTCTGCTTGAAGGCGACCGCATCGTTTCGGTGCAGCCATACCGCAGCGGAATCGCCGGTGGCCGGCGAGAACTGGACTGGACTGCCTATACCGTGGCGCCGGGATTCATGGACATGCACACCCATCTGGCCGGGGATATCCAGAATTACAATGTCGAGGCTTATCTGAAGGCGACTCCGGAAGACGACGTGCTGGCCGGTGTGGCCAACGCCCGTAAAACCCTGCGGGCCGGTTTCACCACGGTGCGGGATGTCGGCAGCTACAACGGCTTTGTCGATGTGTCGCTTCGTGATGCTATTGCCCAAGGTTGGGTTCCGGGGCCGCGGATGTTCACGGCTGGAGCCTATGTCACGGTTCCGGGTGGCGGCGGGGAGGTCTCGGGCCTGGTCGATGCCGCACGTATTCCGGTGCGCATGCGTGAAGGCGTGGCGAAGGGCGAGGCGGAAGTCCGCCTGAAGACCGGGCATGTGCTCGACCGCGGCGCGGATTGGATCAAGATGATTGTCACCGGAGCCGTCCTCACCGACGGCACCGATGTCAATCAGTCCGAATACAGTGAAGCGGAGGTGCGCGCTGCGGTGGAAACCGCTTTCGCCCGCGGACACGACGTGACCGGCCATGCGCACGGCGCCCAAGGCATCAAGAACACCATCCGGGGCGGTGCGCGCTCGGTCGAACACGCTTCATTGATTGATGACGAAGGTATTGCCTTGGCCAAGCAGCACGGCACCTGGCTGGTGATGGACATCTACAACGGGGATTACATCGACACCGTCGGCCGCAAGCAGGGTTGGAGCGCGGAGTCCCTTCAGAAAAATCTGGACACCACGCAAGTGCAACGCGAGGGTTTTCGCAAAGCCGTTGCTGTCGGGGTCAATATCGCCTATGGCACCGATGCCGGGGTGTATCCGCATGGCGACAATGCCAAGCAGTTTCCTTACATGGTGCGCTACGGCATGACCCCGATGCAGGCCCTGCAATCGGCCACCATTCAATCGGCGCGTCTGCTGCGCCGCGAAAAAACACTGGGTTCGATTGCGCCAGGTAAACAGGCCGATCTGGTTGCATTGGCCTGCAACCCCATTGCCGACATCCGCTGTACCGCCAAGCCGGTCTGGGTCATGAAAGACGGCATTCGTTTTGAGGGGGCATCGAAATGAGCCGCGGCCGGCAACTCGGATTCTGGATGTGTTTAGCCCTGGTGATGGGCAATATGATCGGTTCCGGCGTGTTCCTGTTGCCGGCATCGCTCGCTCCGTATGGCTTGAACAGTCTTTATGGCTGGTTGCTCACGGCCGCCGGTAGCCTGCTGCTCGCCACGGTGTTTGCCGGTCTTGCACGCGCCTTTCCAGGCAAGCCCGCGTATGCGTATGTGCAAATGGCGTTCGGCAACCGAACCGGCTTCGTGGTGGCATGGGGCTATTGGGTGGCGGTTTGGGTGGGCAACGCCGCTGTGGCCATTGCTGCTGTGAGTTACCTCTCCTACGTGGTGCCGTGGATCAGTGCCACGCCCGGCGCCTCGATTGGCGTTACCCTTGGCTTCATCTGGCTGTTCACGATCATCAACATGCTCGGCGCCCGTGAATCCGGAAGTGTTCAGGTGATTACTACGGTACTGAAACTGCTGCCTCTGCTGGCGGTGATTGTGCTGGGTCTGATCCTGCTTGGGCAAGGCCGCATGATTGATGCCAATGCCGGCGCGCCTGCTGTGGCTTTCAGTTGGGATGCCGTCAATGCCAGTGCCATACTCACCTTGTGGGCGTTTCTGGGTCTGGAATCGGCGGCCGTGGCCAGCGAGAAAATCCGCGACCCGGAACGCATCATTCCGCTGGCCACCTTCTGGGGCACCTTGATTACAGCGCTGGTGTATATCCTGATCTGCACGGTGGTGATTGTTCTGATTCCGGCTAAAGCGTTGGCGGTATCCAGTGCGCCCTTGGCCGATTTGATTGCCCGCTATTGGGGTGCCGATTGGGGGGAGTGGATTGCCGCGTTTGCCGCCATCAGCGCCCTGGGTGCGCTCAACGGCTGGATTCTGCTGCAAGGTGAATTACCCGGCCAGATGGCGCGTGCCGGTGCCTTTCCGGCATGGCTGGCACGTCGCTCGCAACGTGATACTCCGGTGCCGGCCTTATTGCTGACCGGTGTGTTGGTCAGCGTGGTGGTGTTGTTGAACGCGGAAAAAGGCATGGTGGAAATTTTCACATTTTTACTGCTGATTTCCACCTCGGCGATTCTGGTCATGTATCTGCTCTCGGCGGCCGGCGCCTTGCTGCTCTACAAACGTGGCGAATTGTCACTGCAGCGCCCGATGACCGGCTTTCTGATGGTGGCGGCCTGCGCCTGTGTTTACGCGTTGTGGGCCTTGTTCGGTGCCGGAAAAGACGCGGTGTTGTGGGGTTTTTTCCTTCTGGCAAGCGCATTGCCGGTGTATTATTTCAGTCGCGGCCAGGTTCGGCAGGCCTTGCTGAGTTTGCCTTTATTGGCGATTGTGCCGGTATGGCATGTCATCACCCATTTTCGTATGTAAAGATTGATTATGACCCGTGATCCCCGTTATGACATCCTGTTCGAGCCGGTGAAAATCGGACCGGTGACTGCCCGCAACCGCTTTTACCAAGTCCCGCACTGCAATGGAATGGGCCACCAGATGCCCGAAGCCCACGCCGCCATGCGCGAAATCAAGGCCCAGGGCGGCTGGGCGGTGGTCAGTACCGAGGAATGCGAAATCCATCCGAGCGGCGATGTCACGCCTTACGTGGAAGCGCGGCTATGGGACGACGGCGATATTCCAACCTTGGCCTTGATGTGCGAGAAGGTCAAGGCCCATGGCGCGCTGTCGGCGGTGGAACTCACCCACAACGGCTATACCGCTTCCAATCTTTACAGCCGGGAAGTTCCTATTTCCCCGATGCATACGCCCCTGAAGTACGGCTATCCGCTGCAGGCCCGCGCGATGACCCTGCACGACATCCGTGAATACCGGCGCTGGCACAAAAACGCCGCGCTGCGCGCCAAGCGCGCCGGTTTCGACATCATTTACGTCTACGCCGCGCACGACCTTTCACTGGCCATGCATTTCCTGCAGCGCCGGCGCAACCAGCGCACCGATGATTACGGCGGCACGCTGGAAAACCGCATCCGGCTGCTGCGCGAAGTGCTGCAGGACACCAAAGAAGCGGTCGGCGATACCTGCGCGGTCGCCCTGCGTTTCGCCACCGAGGAATTCCTCGGCGAGGACGGTGTGCATAACGCCGAAGCCAAGGAAATCGTGCATCATCTTGCCGATCTGCCGGACATCTGGGATGTCAATGTCGCGTCCTGGTACAACGATTCGCTGACCTCGCGTTTCGGTGCCGAAGGCTACCAGCAGCCGTTCACCTCCTGGGTCAAGCAAATCACCAACAAGCCGGTGGTCGGCGTCGGCCGCTTCACCTCGCCCGACACCATGGTTCGCCTGATCCGCGAAGGCGCGCTCGACATGATCGGCGCGGCCCGGCCATCCATCGCCGATCCGTTCCTGCCGCGCAAAATCGAAACCGGTGCCATCGACGCCATCCGCGAATGCATCGGTTGCAACATCTGCGTGTCCGGCGACATGACCATCACCCCGATCCGTTGCACCCAGAACCCGACCATGGGCGAGGAGTGGCGCAAGGGTTGGCATCCGGAAACGATGCCGGCCAAAAAGTCGGAAAAACGGATTCTGGTGGTCGGTGCCGGTCCGGCGGGTCTTGAAGCCACCCGCGCGCTCGGTCAGCGCGGTTACGAAGTCATGCTGGCCGAGGCCTCCGATCAACTCGGCGGGCGCGTGCTGAAAGAATCGGCGTTGCCCGGCTTGGCCGAATGGCGGCGCGTGCGCGATTGGCGGGTCGGCCGCATCGAACCGATGCCCAACGTGTCGGTATTCCGCGGCAATGCCCTGAGTGCCCAGGATGTGCTGGACATCGGCGCCGATGCCGTGGTGCTGGCCACCGGCGCGCATTGGGTCCGTACCGGAATCGGCCGTAGTCTCACCGAAGCGTTCAGCGGTCATGATCTGCCGGGCGTGTTCACGCCGGACGACCTGATGGCGGGCCGCATTCCGGAAACCGGACCGGTGGTTCTGTACGACGATGACAATTTCTATCTGGCCAGCGTGCTGGCCGAGGTGCTGGTGGCCAAGGGACTCGAAGTCCACTTCGTCAGCAGCGATGACACCATCGCTGGCTGGACCGCCAACACCCTCGATTACCGGCACATCCAGAAGCGCCTGCGCAAGTTGGGCGTCCATTTGTACACCGGCAAGACCTTGGGGCAATTCGATGGCGACAGGGTCCGGCTGGATTGTGTCTGGTCGGACGATACCCTCACGCTTCCGGCGACGTCTCTGGTAACGGTCAGCATGCGTCTGCCGAATGACGGCCTGCATCAGGATCTGCTGGCACGCGAAAGCGAATGGGCGGCCGCAGGCATCTGCCAGGTGCAGTGCATCGGTGATGCCTTGGCGCCGGGCCTGATCGTGCATGCGGTCTATGCCGGCCACCGATTTGCGCGCGAGTTCGAAGCGGTTGCGGGCGACAACGGCGCTGGCGACGATGTGCCGTTCAAGCGTGTCAGGCAGCGGTTTTGAAGACCATTCATGATTGCGTGGTCATCGGTGCCGGGCCCGGCGGCTTGGTCTGCACCAAGGAACTGATCGAGCAGGGCACCGAAGATGTGCTTTGTCTTGAAAAGTCGGCTGCCATCGGCGGCGTCTTCGCCGACACCTATGACAGCCTGACTTTGACCTCGTCCTGCACCTTCAGCATGTTTTCCGATTTCTGGATCGGTGATGGCCGCCAGCATCACTTCTGGACCAAACAGGAAGTACTGGATTACTGGCAAGCCTACGCACATCACTTCGGCGTGTTGCCCAAAATCCGCTTCGGGGCTGAAGTGCTTGCGGCTGAGCCTGTGGCGGAGGGCTGGCGGCTGTCATTGGCCGATGGCCAGCAGATCCGTTGTCGCCGCCTGGCTTTGGCCGTCGGCGGTAACCGCTTCCCGAATATTCCGGACTGGGCTGAAGGGTTGGCCGGGGTTTCGGTTCTGCATTCAAAAGACTATCGCAACGGCGAACCATTTTCCGGGAAAAACGTACTAGTCGTCGGCGGCGGTGAGTCGGGCGCGGATATCGCGCTGGAGATTTCGCGGGTCGCCCGCCGCTGCACGGTCAGTCTGCGCACCTCGGCCGGCTGGATCCTGCCGCGGAAACGCGGTGCCATGGCCGCCGATATCGCAACCCATCGCGGTCTTTATGGGCTGCCACGGGAATACGGTGTCGAGGTCAGCCGGCAGATTACCCGGCATGAAGCGGCCTGCGCCGATCCGGTACATGACGCCGCGGCCAAACTCAATGCCCGCGTGACTGCCCCGAATGGCATCTGGGGAACTTACGGTACCAAGAACTTCTCCTTGCCGGAGGCGGTCGCGCATCATGGTTGCCGGATCGTTTCCGGAATCTCCGCCATTGAAGACGGGGGCCGCCGTATCGCTTTTTCCGACGGTGAAATCCTCCAAGACATCGATGCCATCGTGCTCTGCACCGGCTACCAGAGCCGCTTGCCGTTTCTGCCGGAGCCGCTGCGCGCTCAGGATCCGCGCGCGCTTTACAAACACATGTTCCATCCTTCCTATGCCGATACGCTGGTCTGGATCGGTTTCGCGCGGCCCGGATTCGGCAGCCAATTTCCGATTATGGAGCTGCAAGCGCGATATTTCGGCATGATTGCCACGGGCCTGGCAAGCCTGCCGAAACCCGAAATCATGCAAGAGGTTGCCAATTCCGATGCGGGTGGCTATCTGCAGCAACTCGGTCACAGTGGCCGCCGCATCCGCAATCTTGTCGATTATCACCGTTACATGGATGACCTTGCGGGCCTGATCGGCTGCATGCCGCCGTTCTGGTCAACGCTCCTGTTGCGCCCTCAGCTTTGGCTGCGCATCGTGTATGGTGCGACACAGGCCACGCAGTTCCGTCTGCGCGGGCCGGGCAGCAAGCCGGAGCTGGCACGCGGCATTCTGATGCAATTGCCGGTCAGCCGCTTCAACCACGTGGTCAAGACCGGATTGAAGGGGCGCCTGTGGTATAGCTTACGTTGGCCCTGGCGACCCCGTACCTCAGAGGCGTCTGAAGCATAGGGTCGGGCACTGGGTGCCAAGCATATAGTCGCCGCTTGCGCTATCCAGATGTCTGAAGCCGGAACGCTCGAAAACAGCGATGGCCTGATCCGGTGTGAAATAGTGCATGCGCGCCGGTGATTCGCGATAGGCCTCGATGGCCAGTAAATGGTCAAGCGGCCATGAAAGGCGTTCCGCAAGTTCCGGCCAGGAGCCGGCGGCATCATGCAAGCGGCTCCAGACATCGCGCAGTGCAGTACCGCTTTCGGCATCGGATTGCATGGCCATGCCGAGCCTGAGCTTGAGCACGTTCAAATTCGGAATATTTGCTTTCAACAGATCCTGCAGGACATCCTCGGGGGTTTCTGCCGTTTCCGGCGGCGTGAACAGGCGCGCGATGAACAGGCCGTCGGGTAACAGCACCCGATGCAGTTCGCGGGCAACGGCGGATAACCCGTCCGGATAGCCGACCAGCTGCAAACCGCCATCACACAGTGCAATATCGAAAGCGGGCGTCTGCCAGGGCATCTGGCGCCAGTCGCCGGTCTCCGCCTGCGACGGTTGACCCGGCCAGACGTAACGGATCATTTCCGGCGTACGGTCGATGGCCTGAACACTGCCGGCGGCAACGGCCATGGCGTGATACTCGGGTGTGACACCCAAAATCAGATAACGCGCTTCGGCGACATCGCACCATCGTTCAATCAGGGTACGCACAATGGCGGTATCCATCGGGCCGGGACGAAGTGGCGGGCCGAGCTGCAGCCATTGCCGGGCGACCAAGGGCCACTGACCGGGAGTGTCGGTGCTATCCATGCAGAGATTCCTTGTTCGGGCGGGACATCAAGGCTTCAAACCCGTCGACCAGGCTGCCCAGGGCGGCGTGGTCATCGGCCGAAATCAGGGGCGGGCTGCCGGGGGTTTTGTTGGCATCCAGCAGGAAGACGTCATCGCCATGCATCACGAAATCGAATTTACCGTAATCGAATCCCAATGCCTTCCGGATGTCATGCAATGTGCCCGGTACGGCACAGGGTTCCTTGCGCAGCACATTGCCGCCTTTGATGATCATCTCCGGACTGATGAAACGGTTGCAATGGCCCTGGTCGCCGCAGAACACCCAGTGCCGGATGGCATACATGTCGCCCTCACGTTCCGGCATGAAGCAGTCGATGGCCAGAGACGCGTCATTGCGCAGGTCCTCCGGTACATCCCGGATGCTGTCGTACACTGCGTACTCCGGAAATTCCCGGACTTCCGGAGCACTGCCTTTGCGGCGGGCGTTCTTGGCGTTTTCACCGCCGGCATGGCAGTTCAGATTCGATTTGACGATGACCGGTCCGTTCCAATCGGGTCGTCCGGCGAGCAACGCGCCGCTGATCCGTGTTTTGGAAATATCGGCGACATTCCGGTTCAGGCAGTTCCGAAAGCCCGCAGCGTAAGCCAGGTAATCCTCCGGCACGCGGGTCAGGTCCACATGCAGGATGGCCAGGTCGGGATCGGGGTTCTTGGCATTCGGGCCGTGGACGATTTCAACATCATGGCCGCGCCGGATCAATTCGAAAACCATGCGCCCGATCAGATAAGGGCAGTTGTAGCCGTTGCCATCACGTCGTGGCCAGATGATCCGGTCGAGTTCGTGGCAGAGGATTGCAATTGACGCCATCGCGGGAACCGCAGCATGAAGGGGGTTTGACTATTAAATCATGCCCGCACGCTTCCGTGGCTCCGCCGCGCCCGTGCTGCGCTAAAATAGGGCCATGCATGACATCCTCAATATCGCGTCCTACCGCTTCATCGCCATCGCCGATGTCGATGCCGTGGCTGTGCGCGTCAAAGCCCTCTGCGAGCAACACGAACTCAAAGGTACGGTGCTGGTTTCGCCGGAAGGCATCAATATTTTTCTGGCCGGAGCCGATCCGGGCATCCACGGATTCCTGACCGAGCTGCAGTCCGACCCGCGTTTCGACGGCATCGCGGTGAAATTCAGCCGGAGCGGCTTTGTGCCGTTCAAGCGGCTTCGGGTCAAGCGCAAACGGGAAATCATCACCTACCGTGACGACCGATTGCATCCCGAAAACGGGCGTGCGCCCAGCGTGACTCCGGAAACCCTGGCGCAATGGCTGGACAGGGGCTGCGACGATGCCGGGCGCCAAGTGGTCCTGCTCGATACCCGCAATGCCGAGGAGGTCCTGTACGGTACCTTCGAAGGCGCGCTGACGTTTCCGATCGCCAAGTTCACCGAGCTTCCCGAAGCGGTCGAATCCCGAAAAGAGGCCTTGGCCGGAAAAACCGTCGTCAGTTTCTGCACGGGCGGCATCCGGTGCGAGAAATCGGTGCTGCGCATGCGCTCAGAGGGCTACGCCGACTGTTATCAGTTGGAAGGCGGCATTCTCGGTTATTTCGAAAAAATGGGCGGCAAACACTATCAAGGCCGCTGTTTCGTGTTCGACGACCGCATCGCCCTGGACCCGAAGCTCGAGCCCTTGATCGAAACGCCGGGATTCTGAAAGAAAAAAGCCGCCCATCGGCGGCTTTCGGGGGTTGGTGGATCTGAGGAGGATCGAACTCCTGACCTCGTCATTGCGAACGACGCGCTCTCCCAGCTGAGCTACAGACCCATTCGACTATGCTAATCCAAGACGTTGCGGCCTTCAAGCCGGTTCGAGGATGGCTTTGAACGGTTCGGCCAACACGCCCTGGCGCCAGCCCTGCAACGCAGCCGGCCATTCCCCGGTTTCCAGCAGGTATTCCAGATGCTTTCGCGAGCACAGCAGGCCTTCGGGAACGGCCAGTTCACCGGCCTTGGCCAAAACCGCCTGCTGCAGGGCTTTCAGACGCGCCTTGGCGGCGGCATCGGGCTCACGTGCCAATGGTGCACGGCGTTCCTCATCATCGAACGGTTTCTGGAGCAGGGCAAACAGGTGCTGCCGGGCGCTCTTCGGCGACTTGGGATAACGCGCGAAGATGGCGTCGATATCTTCGACCGAGGAGACCGGGCTGCGGATCAGCGCGAATGCGGCATCATTGTCGATGATCCAGCGCTTTGGTTTGTTGCGCTCGATGGCGCGGGCATCGCGCCATCGCAGGATGCGGCGCAGGCGCAATTGCGCCTCGGCGTCCAGCGGTTGGTTGCTGCGCACCGACAGGTGCGGATTGGCCTCCGCTTGTTCATCGGCGGCGGCGCTGACCGCACGTGCGCAATCGGCATCCAGCCATTGCCGGCGCTGCAGCAGCTGCAGGCGCTCGGCCAGCTGCGCGTGCATCGGCAGGATGTAGCGGACGTCATCGGCGGCATAGTGCTTCTGGGATTCAGTCAATGGACGCTGCAGCCAATCGGAGCGGGTTTCGCCCTTTTCCAGGGTCACGCCGCAGAGTTGTTCGACCAGCTTCAGATAACTCAAGCTGGAGCCAAGACCGCACAGCGCGGCGGCGGTCTGGGTGTCGAATACCGGTGTCGGTACCGCCCCGCAGCCGGCCTTGAACGCCTGCAGGTCTTCGCTGCAGGAGTGCATGATCTTCAGCACCTCCGGATTTTCCAGCAGCGGCTTGAGCACTGCGGCCACGTCGGGTTTGCCGGCATCAATCAGGACGATTTCATCGCCGATGACGATTTGAACCAGTGCCAACTGCGGATAATAGGTGCGTTCACGGATGAACTCGGTGTCCATGCCGATCAGGCGGGCATCCGCATGGGTTTGTAAAAAACGGGTTAAATCGGACGGATTGTCCAGCCAGATCATAGCGGTTTCTTGCATCTTGGGATAAGGTAGCTTAACTTGCCATTGCCCTGATTGCACAGACATTTCATGAGCCCACGCCTGCCCGCATCAATGAAGTGCCTGATTCCGCTCGGAATCGTTTTGGCATTCACGGCCTGCGGTGAAAGGAATTCCGCACCGGTTGCCGCCATTGCCGCCAAATACGGTGCCGAGGGCAAACAATCCGGTCAAATTTTTGCGGACCGGCTGGCCCGTGGCCAGTATGGTCCAGAGCTGATCGTGATTCCCTCCGGGCGTTTCATGCTGGGCGCGGCCGGCAAAGACCGGAAAGCGCCCGCCAGCGAAAAGCCGGCGCATGCCGTGGCATTCCAGCGCGCCTTCGCCATGACCCGCACTGAAATCACGGTCGATGCGTTTGCCGCATTCATCGACAATAGCGCCTACCAAACCCAGGCCGATCGTGCTGGCGGCAGTGAGATTTTCGATCTGGCCAGCGGCCGTCTGATCCGGGCTTCCGGGGTCAATTGGCGTCTCGACCACGTCGGCAAGCCGGCGCGGGGCGATTATCCAGTGGTGCATGTGGCTTTCGCCGATGCCGAAGCCTACGCGCAATGGTTGAGCCGACGCTCCGGCCACCGTTACCGACTGCCCAGCGAGGCGGAGTGGGAATACGTGCTTCGTGCCGGCACCGAAACCGTGTATCCCTGGGGCGAAAAGCCCAAACAGCTCGAGAAGGGCAATCTGACCGGCAGCGGTGATCTTTTTCCAAACGGCCGCAACTGGCGCAACGCCATCACAGGTTACAGCGACGGCTACTGGGCGCTCGCCCCGGTACGCCGCTATTCCAGCGAGCGCTGGGGCACCTTCGATATGCTCGGCAATGTCTCCGAGTGGGTCGGGGATTGCTGGCATGAAAACTATCGGCGCGCGCCGGCCAACGGCGAAGCCTGGGTCAATGCCGGCTGCAGTCACCGTGTGATCCGCGGCAGTGCCTGGTTGAGCTCCATTGATCAGTCACGGGGCTCATTCCGTATGGACATGGACGCCGAACGTACTAATGCCCGTCTGGGGTTCCGTCTGGTTCGGGAACTGTAAGGGCGGGCAACAAGCGGGCATCGAAGTGTTGCAATGCCCGCACCAGGATTGCCTGGGTTCCCAAGCCCCGTTGCAGGACAGCCGCATCCTGACCCAGATGCCGGTAGGCCATGCAAAAGGCAATGAAACGGTCTTCGGCATCCAGGTCCGCCGCCCATTGCGATTTACTCAGTTTTTGGCCGTTCAGATCGCGGACCAGCCCGATATGGCTATAGGCCGGCGTCGGCACACCGAGCTGCTGTTGCAGGAAAATCTGCCGAGGTGTGGAGGCGAGAAGATCCGCGCCGCGCACCACCTGGCTGATGCCTTGTGCGGCATCGTCCACCACCACCGCCAGCTGGTAGGCGAAATAGCCATCGGCGCGTTTCAGTACGAAATCACCGCTTGAAACCCCAAGTTGCTGGCTTTGCCTGCCATATACCCCATCGGCGAATGCGATTGTCCGGTCATCCACGCGCAGACGGATGGCGGTCCGTTCCGGATCGATGGCCGCCACGCACCGGCGGTGAATGCCGCCCTGAGCCGCCAGCTGTGTGCGCGAGCAGCTGCAGAAAAACGCCTTGTCCTCACGCAGCAGTTTTTCCAGCGTCGCCTCGTAAACCGCCGCACGTTCGGACTGATACAGGACCGGTTCATCCGCGAGCAGGCCGAAATCGGCCAGGGTTTTCAGTTGCCTTTCCGCCATGCCGGCGATTTCCCGCGGAGGGTCGATGTCCTCGATGCGAATAAGCCATTGCCCGTGCTGGCTTTTCGCCATCAGGTAGCTGGCCAATGCGGCTGTGAGCGAACCCAGATGCAGCGGTCCGGTCGGGGAGGGGGCAAAACGGCCGCGGGGAGGGGGTGTCGGGGTCACGGAAAATTCACTTGAAATCCGGAAAACTGGCTACAATTCATTATCACGCAACACTGACCAAGCTGAAAGGGGTTTTCCATGTTCAAACGCATTGCTTTGTTCCTCGCCACCAATATGGCCGTACTGGCATTGCTCAGTATCGTGCTGAGCGTGCTGCAGAGCTTCGGCATCAATCTCGGCAACAACGGTACCTTGCTGGTTTTTGCCGTCATCTTCGGTTTCGGCGGTTCGCTGTTCTCGTTGATGATTTCCAAGTGGATGGCCAAGCGCATGACCGGCATGCACCTGATCGAGAATCCGCAGAATGAGCTGGAGCAGTGGCTGGTGTCCACCGTGCGCCGCCAATCCGAGAAGGCCGGCATCAAAATGCCTGAAGTCGGCATCTACGACGCGCCGGAAATCAATGCCTTCGCCACCGGCCCGAGCCGCAACAATTCGCTGGTGGCGGTCTCAACCGGCCTGCTGCGCTCGATGAGCCGCGACGAAGCAGAAGCCGTTCTGGGACATGAGGTCAGTCACGTCGCCAACGGTGACATGGTCACCATGGCCCTCCTGCAGGGCGTGATGAATACCTTCGTCATCGTTCTCT
>CAJAPA010000190.1 GCA_903942465.1 uncultured Gammaproteobacteria bacterium | reverse complement strand
CCGCCGGATGCATTGTTGGTGGTCGATGAATCGCACGTGACCGTGCCGCAGCTCGGCGCCATGTACAAAGGCGACCGTTCGCGCAAGGAAACCCTGGTCAATTTCGGCTTCCGGCTGCCGTCGGCGCTCGATAACCGACCCTTGAAGTTCGAGGAGTGGGAGCGCCGCGCGCCCCGCAGCGTTTACGTGTCGGCCACGCCCGGACCTTACGAGCTCGAGCATTCAAAAGGGCAGGTGGTCGAATTGGTGGTGCGGCCGACCGGACTGGTCGATCCACAGATCGAAATCCGGCCGGTGGCCACGCAGGTCGATGACGTACTCTCGGAAATTCACGAACGGGTCAAACTCGGCGACCGCGTGCTGATCACCACGCTCACCAAACGCATGGCCGAGAACCTGACCGATTACCTCGCCGAGCATGGGGTGAAGGTGCGTTATCTGCACTCCGATGTCGATACCGTCGAGCGCGTCGAGATCATCCGCGATCTGCGCCTGGGCGTGTTCGATGTGCTGGTCGGCATCAACCTGTTGCGCGAAGGCCTGGATATGCCGGAAGTGTCGCTGGTGGCCATTCTCGATGCCGATAAGGAAGGCTTCCTGCGCTCGACCCGCTCGCTGATCCAGACCATCGGCCGCGCCGCCCGCAATCTGCGCGGCAAGGCCATCCTGTATGCCGACCGTATGACCGATTCGATGAAGGCCGCCATCGGCGAAACCGATCGGCGCCGGGCCAAGCAGGAGGATTACAACCGCCTGCACGGCATCGTGCCGACCTCAATCAAACGCGAGATCATGGATGTGATGGAGGGCGCGCGCAACGAGCCGGAGCAGGGTGCGGCCGTTGCGGAAAAAGGCGTGTCGGTGCTGACCGCCCAGCAACTGGCCAAACGCCTGAACGAGCTCGAAGCCAAGATGTTCAAACACGCCCAGAATCTGGAGTTCGAACAGGCCGCCGCCTGCCGCGATGCCATCGCCAAGCTCAAGCAGGAGGCCCTGCTGCGCTGAGATTTGCCGGAAAGCGCGAGTTTGTCGTATAATGTCCGTCCCGGATTCGGGCGATTAGCTCAGCGGTAGAGCACTACCTTGACATGGTAGGGGTCACAGGTTCGAACCCTGTATCGCCCACCAAAACAGCCACCTGCACAGGTGGCTTTTTTATTGTGCGGGTTTCAGGCGCGCCGCATGCAGGCGCTCATAGGCCGGCAGGCAGGCATCGGCGATGGCCTGATGCTGGCGGCTCAATAACGGCAACTGTTCCGGCCTTGCCTCGAAACCGGTCGAACGCCAGACCGCGTCATACCAGTATTTGGCCCAGATGCCGTCGCTGTCACGCGGCCCGGCCGGCCAATGCAGCATGCGGTCTTCGAAGGCAAAACCGAAATGCGCACACAGGGCCTGCAGATGGCCACGCGGATCGGCCAGAAATTCGGTCGAGTCGATGACCGGCGGGGTGTTGCCGCTGCGCTCGCGGAGTTCATCGAATAATTCCGCTTCCTGCAGCAGGCCGATGTCCTCCGGGGCCACCTCAGCACGCGACTTGATGTAGGACGCCACCACGGCATTGGGATGCCGGATCAGGAAAGCATTGCCCAGGCCGTGAATCCATTCCCGGTCCATGCCCGGCAGCAGGTGATGGCTCATGTGCTTCTGGTACCACAGCGGCTTGCCACCCGGAATCGGGCCAGTCAGGGTTTCGGTCACGCGCCGCCAGTCGCATTCGCCCTCGGCGATGACTTCGGCCGCACCGGGATGGTCGAGTCCGGTCTGCTTCAGGAATGCGGCATACAGCGGTTCATCGGACACCGTGCAGTCGCTGCGGTTCTCGAACGCGCGCATCATCGCCGTGGAGATGTTGCGCGGACCGCTCCACATGGCAAGACGCAGTACGTTCATGCCAGGCGGTCGGCGCCGCGCACGGTCACGTCGCGTTCCACCAGTTCGCGGTACAGCTGCTGCAGGCGCAGTACCATCGGGCCGGGCAGGGCGTCACCGATGACGCGGCCGTCGATCTCGCGGACCGGCACCACGCCGGCGAAGGTGCCGGTGCAGAAGGCTTCATCGGCGCCGTAGACTTGGCTCAGGCTGAAGTTTTTTTCGAAGCAGGGGATGCCGTTCTGCCGGCACAGGGCGATCACATTGGCCCGGGTGATGCCGCCCAGGCAGTAGTCACCGGTCGAGGTCCACACTTCGCCTTTGCGGACGATGAAGAAATGCGTCGAGTTGCAGGTCGCCACGAAGCCGTGCGGGTCCAGCATCAGACCTTCATCGGCGCCGGCCTCGATGGCCTGGATGCAGGCGGTGATGCAGTTGAGTTTGCTGTGCGAGTTGAGCTTCGGATCCTGCACGTCCGGAAAGCCGCGGCGCACATGCACGGTGAACAGTTTCAGTCCGGCCTGCAGCGTTTCCGGCTTCGGCGTCTTGTATTCGGGAATGATGACCACCGTCGCCTGACCGATGCAGGCACGCGGATCCTGATAGGGCGTGCGCTTGATGCCGCGGGTGACCATCAGCCGGATATGCACGTCATCGCGCATGCCGTTGGCTTTCAGCGTGTCGGCGATGGCCTGTTTCATGTCACCACGGCTCAAACCCATGTCCAAAGCGATGGCCTTGGCACCTTCGTATAGACGGTCGAGATGGGCATCCAGAAACGCCGGCTGGCCGGCAACCACCCGAAAGCCCTCCCAGACCCCGTCGCCGAGCACGAAGCCGCTGTCGAACACGGAAACCGTGGCCTCGGCCCGGGGCTTGAGGACGCCATTGACCCAGATCCGGATGTCGGCATTGCGCACATCGTCGTGGAAGTCGTGAATGCTGGTACTCATGGGCCGGCAACCTGAATGGATTGCCCTTACTTTAAGACAGTTGGAAAGCTGCTGTAAATAGTTGATTGCAAATGGCCAAAGGAAGCGGGGCGGGGGATGAATCGCAGGTTTTGCAAAGAGTTCACACGCGTATGCATTAGCATTCATGAAAGTTAAATATAATCCGCCTCGGAATTTGACTTAAGTTTGGATTCATATTATGTTCAGATT
>CAJAPA010000189.1 GCA_903942465.1 uncultured Gammaproteobacteria bacterium | reverse complement strand
CGCCGCCGGGGAACTGGCAATGCGGATCGGGCAATGCAGGGCGGCCTGCAAGGCCGCGCCGGCATCCAGTGCAAGCAATTCAAAGGGCGAAATCGCCAGCACCCGGGCCCCTTGGGCGGAGGCCGCGCGCCTTACCGCACCGTGCCGGTGACGCGGGCGCAGCGAAATCAGGGTCCATCCGTGCAGGTCGGAAGCGCGAGGCATGCGGCGTCGTGGGTAGCGGCCATTTGTGGCAGAATCTAGTGTAACTGAGGCCCTCCGGAAAGAAACCATGTTCACCAAAACGTTGTTTGCCGCCGTGTTGTTGGCCGTGCTGCCGGCGCCCGCGATGGCGGGTGGGTCCAGCAAGAACGACAAAGCCCTGGAGGCCGCGTTGAAGGTCTACGGCAAAGCCGTACGCTGGAATGATTTCGAGACGGCGCGTGAGTCGGTCGATCCGCTGCTGCGTCCGCCCGGCGGCTTCAGTGATGCCGATGAGGCCTATTACAAACAGTTTCAAGTCAGCGGTTATCTGCTGAAATCGGCCGAACGACCCGATCCCCAGACCTACAGCCAGCGGGTCGAACTGCGCATCATCGATGTGGCCTCGCAGACCGAACGCACCCAGACCGACCGTCAGACCTGGCGTTATGATCCGGTGGCCAAGCGCTGGTGGCTGACTTCGGGGCTTCCCAAGCTGGATTGACTGGCATTCATCCCCGCCACGGGCGATAATAGGCGTTTACCCCCTGTTGGACGCCGCATGTCATTTGACGCCCTGATTGCCTTTGCCGCCCAGAGCCCGATTCTTTCTTCGATTTTCGTGGTCCTGACCGTGGCCTTGGTGTACACCGAAGTGGCCCGCCTGTTTGTCGGTTACAAAACCGTGAGTCCGGCCCAGCTGACCGATCTGATCAACCGCGAATCCGCGCTGCTGGTGGATGTCAGCGCCATCGCCGAATTCGAGAAAGGCCATATCCTGGGCGCGAAGCATGTCGCCATGAGCCAGTTCGACCCGGAAAACAAGCTGTTGGCCAAAGCCAAAGAGCTGCCGGTGGCGGTGGTCTGCCGTACCGGACAATCCTCCAGCGAGGCCGCCAAACGTCTGCACAAGGCCGGTTTTACCCGGGTGTACTGGCTCAATGACGGCCTGAACGCCTGGATCCAGGCCGATCTGCCCCTGACCAAGGGCCGGTGACTTGATATCATGGGGCAAGACCCCATAACCCTGTAGTACCCCCCCATCGATTCTTCGCTGCGTTTACGCATTTTCCGGAGATTTACCATGTCTGCAAATCTGACCGAAGGCGCCGTCCAAGACGGTGCACAAGCCGCCTTCAACGTACAAAAAATCTATGTGAAGGACGTCTCCTTCGAAGCCCCGAACGCCCCGTTGGTGTTCAACGAGCAAGGCCAGCCTGAGCTCAACATGAATTTGAACCAGAAAGTCGGCAAGCTCGCCGATGACGTCTATGAAGTGGTGCTGGGCGTGACCCTGACCTGCACCATCGGTGAAAAAACCATCTATCTGGCGGAAGTGGCCCAGGCCGGCATCTTCGGTCTGTCCGGTTTCGATGATCCGACGCTGGACGCCATGCTCGGCATCCACTGCCCGACCGTGCTGTTCCCGTATGCCCGTCAGGCCGTGTCCGATCTGATCAACCAGGGCGG
>CAJAPA010000188.1 GCA_903942465.1 uncultured Gammaproteobacteria bacterium | reverse complement strand
GAATGCGGTCACTTCCGATTCAATCTGGTTTTCGGTGCAGAAAATGTGGCCGTCGTCCTGGGTGAAGCTGCGCACGCGCATGATGCCGTGCAGCGCGCCGGATGGTTCGTTACGGTGGCAGGAGCCGAATTCGCCATAGCGGATCGGCAGGTCACGGTAGCTGTGCAGGCCGTGGTTGAAGATCTGCACATGCCCGGGGCAGTTCATCGGCTTGACCGCGTAGGTGCGTTTTTCCGACTCGGTGAAGAACATGTTTTCTTTGTAGTTGTCCCAATGCCCGGACTTCTTCCACAGCGACACATCAAGAATCTGCGGGCAACGCACTTCCTGGTAGCCGGAATCGCGGTACACGCCGCGCATGTACTGCTCAACCACCTGCCAGAGCGCCCAGCCTTTCGGATGCCAGAACACCATACCCGGCGCTTCTTCCTGCTGGTGGAACAGATCAAGCGCCTTGCCGATGCGGCGATGGTCGCGCTTTTCCGCTTCTTCCAGCTGGAACAGATAGGCTTTCAGGTCTTTTTCATTCAACCAGGAGGTGCCATAGATGCGGCTGAGCATGGCGTTGTTGGAATCGCCGCGCCAGTAAGCGCCGGCCACTTTCATCAGTTTGATGGCGCGCAGCTTGCCGGTATCCGGCACGTGCGGGCCGCGGCACAGATCGGTGAATTCGCCCTGCGTATACAGCGACAGATCCTCTGTTGCCGGAATCGAGGCGATGATTTCCGCCTTGTAATGTTCGCCGAGGCCTTTGAAATAGGCCACGGCCTCGTCACGGGATTTCACGCTGCGCGAAACGGCATGCGCTTCCTGGATGATCTTCGCCATTTCGGCTTCGATCTTCGGCAGATCTTCCGGCGTGAACGGCCGCTCATAGGCAAAATCGTAATAGAAGCCGTTGTCGATGACCGGGCCGATGGTGACCTGCGCGCCGGGATACAGGCGCTGCACGGCCTGGGCCAGCAAATGCGCGGAGGAATGGCGCAGGATATCCAGTGCATCGGGGTGCTTTTCGGTGACGATTTCCAAGCTGGCATCGCTGGCGATGGTATAGGCCGTGTCGACCAGCTTGCCGTCGACCTTGCCGGCCAAAGCCGCTTTGGCCAGACCGGCGCCAATCGAGGCGGCAACATCGTATACGGAAGGGGGGGTTTCGAACGGCCGCTTGGAGCCGTCAGGAAGCGTAATGGTGATCATAGATTCGCAGGGTGAAGAGTATCGATGGACGCCGAGCGTCCGCTGTCGCGCTCAGCCATGGTGTTGAATTGAAGTCATGGGTGTGGACATGTCGCACTCTCGACGCAGGGCGTCGCCTGTATTTGTTAAATATAAGTTAGGCTTTTTGCACCGGAAAGTCAATCAGAATCGGGTGTTACGCCACTTTATGGCCAAAAAAAACACCGCCGAAGCGGTGTTTTTTCCAACCCGAGGAGGTTTTATCAGAAACTGCTGACGTTCAGGCGAGCGCCGGTCGCGACCTTACCGGCACAGGATGGCGTAGCAGTTGCGCTGCCCAAGAGCGCAGCCTTGATTTGCGCGGCGGTGGCGCCGGGGTTCAAGGCTTTGTACAGTGCAGCTGCGCCGGTCACATGCGGGGTGGCCATCGAGGTGCCGCTGTAGCTGCCGTAACCGGAGGTCACCGAAGCGTTTTTACCTTTACCGGCAACCGGCAGAGTCGATTGAATGGCAGAACCGGGTGCGCAGATATCCACAGTGGTGGCGCCGTACTGCGAGTACGAAGCCAGTGCGCCATCGCTCTGCAGAGCGGCAACGGCAATCACGTTCGCGACGTTGTAACCGCTCGGATAAGCGGCCGTGGCGTCATTGTTGGCACCGCTGTTACCGGCGGCGGCAATGAACAGGATGTCCGCAGTGTTCGCGCGGCTGATGGCGTCCTGCAGGGCCTGCGAGAAACCACCGCCGCCCCAGGAGTTATTGGTGGCAACAACCGGAACGCCTTTGTTCTTAAGGCCGGTGAAGTAATCCACGGCCTTGATGGCGTTGGCGGTGGTGCCGCCGCGGCTACCGAGGAACTTGGCGCCCATCAGCTTGACGTTCCAGCAAACGCCGGCCACGCCAACGCCGTTACCACCGACGCCGCCGATGGTGCCGGCTACGTGGGTACCGTGATCGTCGGCAGCGCCATCAAACACGGAGCTGTTGTTGCCGTCGAAATCCCAGCCATACACGTCATCGACCAGACCGTTGCCATCATCGTCGCGGCCGTTACCGGCGGTTTCGCCCGGATTCTTATAGGCATTGGCAGCCAAATCAGCATGGTTGAACATGTAGCCTTCATCGATGATACCGACGACGACAGTGGAGCAATTGGTTTTGTTGGCTGCCCAAGCCGCAGAGGCTTGCGAGCCGAAGGTGCCGGTCATGCCCCAGAGCTTGCCCGCAGTCACTTCCGGATCGTTCGAAGTCGCAGAATGGCTGACCAACCAGTTCGGTTCGGCGAAATCAACCGCCGGATCGTTCAGGATGGCATCCAGTTTGGCGGACATTTGGGTGCCGGCCGGAAAATTGAAGCGAACCAATTCGATATCGCCGTAAACGCCCTGCTTGCTGCCTTTGCGGGCCAGAACATCAGCGGTTACGCCGTTGCCAAGAGCTTTTCCGACGCGCGCCTTATCGGCAGCGGTGGCGAACGAGCGGTATTGGATGATCATTTGGCCGGCAGCGTACTGCTTGCCTTGCGCCAAACCTTGCTTGACCAGATCAGGACGGCCGCCGGCATCCGCCGCAGAAGAAACGCCCAGAGCCAGCATGGTGGCCGAAGCCAGTAAAGACAGTCGAATCATGAAGAAACCCCTGAATAATTAGAGTGGATTGATGGTGCGTAACGATACGGCGATGGCCGGCCCGTGAATCTGAACATAATATGAATCCAAACTTAAGTCAAATTCCGAGGCGGATTATATTTAACTTTCATGAATGCTAATGCATACGCGTGTGAACTCTTTGCAAAACCTGCGATTCATCCCCCGCCCCGCTTCCTTTGGCCATTT
>CAJAPA010000187.1 GCA_903942465.1 uncultured Gammaproteobacteria bacterium | reverse complement strand
TCGGAAAGCGAAAAGACACTGATAACCGGCAGCGTGTTGGCGTTTCTGGAAAAGGCCAAGGCGAAGGACTGCAGTCGCCCTTTCCCCGGCAAGGGCATCCGCATCGACAACAAGTAATTCCTGAATGGATGGCAACCGGATATCCGTTGCCGTCAACCGATGGGATGTACGGCCGTTGTTACCCGTACACGCCAACACCAGCGTGCCACCCCTTCTTACGGAGAATGCCATGTTGAAACCCGCCCTCTTTCTCGCCGCCCTGTTTGCTGTTTCCGGTCTGGCTGAAGCCGCTACCCCGCGCAGCGTGCATCTCGACCGCAAAGGCGACCGCATCAACCAGCGCCTCGATCTCAAAGGCGACCGGATCAATGACCGCCTCGATCTGAAATCCGACCGGGCCGAGGCTAACGGCCACGAAAAACGCGCGCGTCATCTGGATCTGCAAGGCAACCGGGTCGAGCGCCGCCTTGATCTTAAAGGCGACCGTATCGACCGGCGTCTGGACCAGCGCGCCGCACGCGTCGTGCGTCGCGGTTGAGCTAGACTGGGCTCAGGCAACCGGATATGACGACAGATGAGTGATCCGCAGATGGCGCGCTTTCTGGCTTCGGTGGAACACCGGGCATTCCGCATGGCGATGGTCGCGGTCAGGCACCGCGACGATGCCTTGGATATCGTGCAGGATGCGATGCTGCAATTGGTGCAGCGTTACGGCGGCCGGGATTCCGCGGAGTGGCCACCGCTGTTCCACCGCATCCTGCAGAACCGGATCATGGACTGCCACCGCGGTAAACGCTGGAGCCGCTTGCTGATGCCCTGGCGCGAAGAACCGGAAGACGGTCATCCGGGCTTCGACATCGCCGATCCGCAGCAACTTCCGCAGGCCGAGCGTCTGCAGCAGACACGGGCCATGCAACGGCTGCAGTCGGCCCTGCAGCAACTGCCGCTGCGGCAACAGCAGGTCTATCTGCTGCGGCATTGGGAAGGTCTGGATGTGAAGCAGACCGCCGAAGCCATGCGCTGTTCGGAAGGCAGTGTAAAAACCCATTTGTCGCGGGCTCTGGCGGCACTGAAAACCCAACTCGCGGAGGATTGGCCATGACCGGCAGCGATGATGCTCAATTGATACAGGATATTCGGCAGGTGCTGGATGCCAATCCACCCGATGCCGACACCCGTAGGGCGCTGCAGCACGCCCGTGCCAAAGCCTTGGCGCCGGAATCAAAACGCGCGTGGCGCCTGCCCTGGCTTGAAGTTGCGGTCAGCGCATCGCTGGTTGCGGTACTGGCCATCACGCTTCCGCGTCAGCCGGTAGCACTCAAGCCGCCACCAGCGGTTGCCGCCGCCGGGAAGCCCGCAGCACCTGCTACAGCAACGGCGGCCAAGCCTGTCTTGAAAACCCCACCGGCAACGGTCGCAGCCGATGCCGATCTGCTGGAAAACCTCGAACTTTATGAAGATGCCGAATTCTACCAATGGCTGTCCGAGCAGGACGGCGAAGGAGCCCACGATGCGTAACTACCTTCTTTCCCTGATATTAATTGTGGGTTCCGTCTCTGGTGCGGTACAAGCCGCCGAAGGTGCGATTTCCTGGAGTAGCCTGAGTGCGGCCGAACAGCAGACGCTGCAACCGATGAAGGAAAAGTGGGCCGCTTTGCCGCCGGAACGGCAGAACCGGCTACGGGATAATGCCAAGCGCTGGTCGGCGATGACGCCGGAGCAGCAGGCGCGCATCAAGCAGAACCGCGAGCGCTGGCAGGCGATGACGCCGCAGCAGCGGCAACAGATGCAGCAACGGCAGCAGCGCTTCCGTGAAATGAGTCCGGAGCAGCGCCAGCGCATGAAGAAAGCCTTTTCGCGCTACCGCGAGATGAATCCGGAACAGCAACAGGTACTGCGCGAGAAGTTCCGCAACATGACGCCGGAACAGCGCCGCGAGCTGCGCGAACGCCGGCGCCGGGTCGATTGATCATTCGCCGTGCAGGCGTTTTCCGAGCGTGACGATACCGATGCTGGTGAGTATCAGAACCATGGCGGTGACGGTGTGTGAATTGATGGGCTCATCCAGCAACAGCACACCGAGCAGCAGTGCGATTGGCGGATTGACATAAGCGTAACTGGTCGCCAATGCCGGCCTTACATGCTTGACCAGCCAGACGAAAGCCGAATAGCCGATGACCGAGCCGAAAAGCGCCAGATACAACATGGCGGCCGTGGCTTCCAGACCGGGAACATGGGTAAAACGCTCGCCGATGGTGAATCCGATGGCCAGTGAAATGAAGCTGCCGATCGCCATCTGCCAAGCCGACAGTACCAGCGAATCCGGCAGATCACGCCCCTTGCTCCACATCGAGCCCCAGGCCCAGCCCAGCGGTGCGGCAATCACGCACAGCAGACCGATCGTGGATACCCGCAGCTCGCTGCCGAGATTGAGCCAAACCACACCAAGAAAGCCGAGCACCAGGCCGGCCCACTCGATCCGGTTCGGATGATAGCCACGCAGCGCGGCAAACAACCCGGCCCACAAGGGCATCGCCGCCACGCCGATGGCGACCACACCGCTGGAGACCGTCTGCTCGGCGATGTTCACGAACGCATTCGAGAGCACGGTCATCACCGTGGCCAGAATCACGATGGCCCGCCACTGGCCGCGCTTGGGCAGCGGAGTGCGGCGCCAAGCCAGCCAGGCCAGCATCAGGCCGCCGGCGATGGCCATGCGGGTTCCGGTCAGTAGAAACGGCGGGTAATCCGGCAAGGCCAGCTTGATGGCGAAATACGTCGAGCCCCAGATGAGATACACCGCGGCCAAGGCCGCGGCGACATGCGCCGGTTTGGCTGCAGTGCTCATTTTCCGATGGTGCCCATGCGTTCGCGCTGCAGCAGATCTTCCTTCAGCGGCAGGCCCCAGCGGTAACCGCCAAGCGAACCGTCACCGCGGATGATGCGGTGGCAGGGGACCAGCACCGCCACCCGGTTGCCGGCGCAGGCGCGGGCCACCGCACGCGCGGCTTTCGGCAGTACCAAACGCTCCGCCAGTTCGGCATAAGAAAGCGTGCTGCCGCGCGGGATGGTCATCAATGCCTGCCAGACGCGGTGCTGGAAGGCCGTGCCGATCAGTTCGATCGGTGCATGACTGGCCTTGCCGGCCAATGCCTCGGCCACCGAACGCACTTTGGACGCGATGATGCCGTCATCGTCGGGGACATGGTTGAGTTCTGCATTCGGGAACTCGGCACGCAATTCCTCGATCAACCGCGTTTGCTCTTCCGCCAGCGCAACCGCACAGATGCCACGCTCGGTGGCCGCCACAAGCGCATTTCCGAGGGCCGTCACCGTGATCGTCCAATGGATGGTCAGACCGGCGCCGCCTTTGCGGTAAACCGCCGGCAACATGCCGAGTTTGGCCGCGCCGTTTTCATAGACACGTGAGCTGGAACCATAGCCGCTGTCGACCCAGGCCTGGGTCACATCCGGCGCATACTTCAAATGCTGCTTGAGTGTGGCAACTTTGCGTTGCGATGCATATTCGGCGGGGCTCAAACCGAAGGCCTGCTTGAAACGTTTCTGCAGATAGGCCGGACTCCAGCCGATTTTTTCAGCCAACTCGAGAAGCGGGCAGGTGCCGCTGTCCAAATGCCGGCGTGCGGCCTCCAGCTTTTTATCGATTAGTGTGTTCATGCCAGCAGATTACCCCGGCCACGGCCGGGGCGTTATCCGCATCCTGCACTACTGCGCCCAGGTCTTGGCGGCAGGGGCTTTCGGAAACACCTGGGTCAGCAAGGGCTTGCTGCCTTCCAGCAGGACGATGGCATCGGCCAGGATGGCGGCGGATTCATTCAACAGTGGATCCGGGCGCTCCTTGTCGGCATTTTCCTGGGCGACCTGTTCGCTGACCTTGCGTTCATTGGCCTGCAGCCCGTCATCGTTATCGTCCGGCCCGCCGGATTTCAGACCCAGAGCCTTGCGTTCGGCCTCACGGGCCTCGCGCTTGGCTTTGAAGGCAGCACGTTCATCCAGGCGTTCCTGCTCATTCAGGGACACCGACTTCTTCGCGCGTTCGGCCTTGAAGCTGGCCACGTCCTGCATCCACCAGGTAAATTCCTTGTCGCCGGTGATGCGGGCCTCGTGGCGGCTGATCAGCTGCGGATTGATGGCCTTGAACATGCCGAGACGATTGTAACTGGCCGCCGGAATTTCGGTATACGGCAGGGCATTGTCGAAGGTGCTTTCGCCGTATTCACCGGCATCGACGGTCACCGGGAACGGGACATCCGGACTCACCGCCGCATTCTGGGTGGTTCCGCCATTGATGCGGAAAAACTGAGCGGTGGTCATGTGCAGGTCGCCAAGCTTGAAATCCTTGGTGCGCTTGTAGCGGTCGAAAGGAATGACGCTCTGCACGGTGCCTTTGCCAAAGGTCGGCTCGCCGATGATCAGGCCGCGGCCGTAATCCTGGATGGCGGCGGCGAAGATTTCCGAAGCCGATGCCGAAGAACGGTTGACCAGAACCGCCAGCGGGCCGGACCAGGCCACACCGGGTTCGGTATCGCCGCCGACTTCGATGTCGCCGTTGCTGCTGCGTACCTGGACAACCGGTCCGGTGTCGATGAACAGGCCGGTCAGTTCGATGGCCTCCGGCAAGGCACCGCCGCCGTTGCTTCGCAGATCCACGACCACGCCGTCGACTTTTTCGGCCTTGAGCTCGGTCAGCAGTTTGCGCACGTCGGAGGTCGCCGAACGGACATCGGGATCACCGCGGCGAGCCGCTTCGAAATCGAGGTAGAACGCCGGCAGCTCGATCACGCCGATGCGCTTGCCGCCGCTTTCGATGATCTTCTTGCTGGCCGCCTGTTCTTCGAGTTTGATTTTGTCCCGCACCACGCGCACGATCTGACGGGTGCCGTCGGCGCCCTCGTCGCCGGACTGCACTTCCAGACGCACCACGGTGCCTTTGGCGCCGCGGACTTTGGCCACGACATCGTCGATGGACCAGTCGACCACGTCCACCATGGGGCCGCTTTCACCCTGGCCGACCGCCAGAATGCGGTCGCCGGCCTTGATCTTTCCGGTTTTCTCGGCCGGGCTGCCCGGCATGATGGTGCGGAACAGCACGTAGCCGTCCTGCTGCTGCAGCACCGCACCGACACCTTCCAATGACAGCTTCATGGTCATTTCGAAGTTCTCCGCGCTGCGCGGCGAGAAATACGCCGTATGCGGATCGATGGCATTGCCATAGGCATTCATGTAGTTCTCGAACACATCGTCGCCGTCAAGCTGGTGGATGCGGCGCGAAAGATCGCTGTAGCGCTTGTCGAGCGTGGTGCGGATTTCCGGCATGCTGCGGCCCGCCAGTTTCAGGCGCAGTACGTCGTTCTTGACCGATTGCCGCCAGAGCTCATCGAGTTCCTTGTTGTTGGCGGCCCAAGCCGCGTCCTCGCGGTCGTAATGGTAGGACTCCTTCACGGTGAAGTCGAAATCCTGTTTGAGCAGATTGCGGGCGTAGGCGATACGCTGGTCAACGCGCGCGAGATAAACCTTGAAAATGGTGAACGGCGGTGTGAAATCCTTGGCCTTGACCGCATCGTCGTGCCTGGTTTCGAAAGCCTTGAATCCGGCGATGTCGCTGGCCAGGAAGAACATCCGGTTGCCATCGAGGGATTTGAGGTATTTATCGTGCATCGTGCGCGACAGATCATCGTCCAGCGGCAGCGGACGGTAACTGAAATCACTGCCCGACAGATGCAGGTACATGAGCGTTCCGGCCTGGGCCTGGGCCTGGGTCGGAGCCAGCTCCGCCTTCGCGACAGGCGTGTCGCCCTGGGTTGCCGCATAGGCGATGGCCAGGGGCAGCAGTGCCGCGATTGCCAGAACGATCCGTTTTTTCATGGGTTGCCTCGTAAGTTACCGCGATTGTGCGCGCATCGCGCGGGAAAAGCATGGGCCATTGGTTGGGTCAGGCTTCGACGAAGCCGGCATCCATGGCCATGCGGTCGGCGTGGTAGCTGGAACGCACCATCGGTCCTGATGCGACATGGGTGAAACCCAATTGGTTCCCGTAAGCTTCGATTTCGGCGAATTCTTCCGGGGTCCAGTAGCGCATCACCGGATGGTGGTGGGGGGTCGGCTGCAGGTACTGGCCGACGGTGATCATGTCGACGTCATGGGCACGCAGATCCCGCAGCGTCTGCTGGACCTGTTCCATGGTTTCGCCCAGCCCGAGCATGATGCCGGATTTGGTCGGCACGCCCGGGTTGGCGGCCTTGAACTGCTTGAGCAGGGTCAGCGACCACTGGTAATCAGCGCCGGGCCGCACGTTCGGGTAAAGATCGGGCACGGTTTCAAGATTGTGGTTGAACACGTCCGGCGGCGATTGGTTGAGCAACTCCAGCGCGCGTTCCATGCGGCCCTTGCCGCGGAAATCCGGGGTCAGGATTTCGATCTTGATGCCCGGACTGAAACGGCGGACCTCTTCGATGCAGCGGGTGAAATGCTCGGCGCCGCCGTCGCGCAGATCGTCGCGGTCGACCGAGGTGATCACCACATAGCGCAGCTTCATGTCGGCGATGGTTTTGGCCAGATTCAGCGGTTCGGACGCGTCCGGTGGCTTCGGGCGGCCATGCGCCACGTCGCAGAAGCTGCAACGGCGGGTGCAGACCTCGCCCAGAATCATAAACGTGGCGGTGCCATGGCTGAAACACTCGTGGATGTTCGGGCAACTGGCCTCTTCGCAGACGGTGACCAGACGGTTCTCGCGCAGCTGCGACTTGAGCTTGGCCACCGCATTGCCGGAGGGAATGCGGACACGGATCCAGCTCGGCTTGCGCAACACCGGAGCCTCGGCGAAATTGACCGGACTGCGTGCGATTTTGCTTTCACCCAACTGCTTGACCCCGGCCTCGAGGCTGGTGACGGTCTGCGCGGCGATGGTTTTATCCTTGGACATTACGCACTCACGTTTCGGAAAGAAATGCCTGCGGCAACGCATCGGTCCAGACCGGGGTCAATCCCAGCTGCTGCGAGAGCTGCGCCACCAACACGGACTCGACCTGCTCGAGGCCCACGGCAGGATTCAATTCTAGCATCTGTGTCACTTCCAGACCGGCATAACCGCAGGGGTTGATGCCGTGGAACGGTGCCAGATCCATGGCGATGTTGAAGGCCAGACCGTGCAGACTGCAGCCGTGCTTCACGCGCAGGCCGAGGGCGGCGATCTTGGCGGCGCCGACATAGACCCCGGGCGCCCCGGCACGCCGTTCGGCGACCACATCCCAATGCGCCAGGGTATCGATCAAGGCCTGCTCGATACGAGTCACCAGTTCGCGCACGCCGATACCCAGGCGCCGGATATTGACCAGCGGATAGGCCACGATCTGGCCCGGACCGTGGTATGTGACCTGCCCGCCGCGGTTGCAGCGGATGACCGGGATATCGCCCGGCAGCAGGACATGTTCGGGCTTGCCGGCCTGACCCAAGGTATACACCGGCTCGTGCTGGAGCAGCCAGAGTTCGTCGTGGCCGTCGGCATCGCCGCGCCCGGCGGTATGCCGCTCCTGGGCCGCCCAGACTGGCGGGTAGGGCTGGATGCCAAGCCGGCGGATCTGCCAGGACGGGTTTACAGCGTCCACTTGATCTCGGGATGGGCCCGCAGGGCGTTGTGCGCCGCCTCGTAATCGGCCCGGGTTTCAGCTTTGAACTGCAGGCTGATTGAAACGAAGCGGCCGGCACTGGAGGCGCGGCTGGATACGGTTTCATGCAGCACGGTCAAGCCGGCCTGCTCGAGCTCATGCGGAACGGCCGTTTCCAGATGGGCTGCGGCGCTGCCCAAGGCCGTGATTTCAAACACGCCTGGGAAGGTGAAGCCCTTTTCAGGGGGTTTTTCGATAGTCATGGTCTCATTATCGGGGCAATCCGGGCAAAACCCAAGTCCGCGCCGGGCCGGATATGTCTTCTGGCACATTTTCTTAACGCGCTTTCACGTAAAATCGGGAAGTTATCCACCAAAGGTCCATTCCCATGTCGAAAAATCCCGTCACACTCGCCATCGCCCTCGCCTTGGCTGCCGCCAGCCTCGGCCTGCCCGCCGAATCGGCACAGGCCGCCGCCACCAAGGAATCCGCACAAGCCATGAATCCGTTCTTCCAGAAAAGCCCGCTGCCCTACCAGTACCCGCAGTTCGACAAAATCAACAATGCCGTCTACGGCCCTGCCTTTGAAGCCGGCATGAAAGAGGGCGCGGCCGATATCGAGAAAATCGCCAACAATCGGGCCAAACCGAGTTTCGAAAACACCATCGTGGCGATGGAGAAATCCGGACAGGTACTCGACCGCGTATCCACCGTATTCTTCAGCCTGATCGGCACCAACAACAATCCGGATATGCTCAAGCTGCAGGCGGAACTGGCCCCGAAACTGTCGGCCTACTCCGATGCCATCACCTTGAATGGAAAACTGTATGCCCGCGTCAAGGCGCTGTATGACCAGCGCGACAGCCTGGGACTGGATGCTGAATCCAAGCGTCTGCTTGAGCGTTACCACACCGATTTCGTCCGCGAAGGCGCACAGCTGAACGATGCCGACAAAGCCACGTTGAAAGACATCAATGCCAAGCTGGCCGGTCTGCAGACCACCTTCAGCCAGAATGTGCAGAAAGAAGTCAACGCCGCCGCCATCGTGGTCGACCGCAAGGAAGATCTCGCCGGCATGTCCGACTCCGACATCGCCGCCGCCGCCGCCGTGGCCAAAGCCCGCGGCATGGAAGGCAAGTACGTCATCGCCTTGCTCAACACCTCCGGACAGCCGGCGCTGGACTCCCTCGACAACCGTGCATTGCGCGAACGCATCCAGAAAGCCTCGATTGCCCGTGGCAGCCAGGGCGGTGAATTCGACAACCGCGCCGTGTTCGCCGAAATCGTGAAGCTGCGTGCCCAGCGCGCCAAACTGCTCGGCTATGGCAACCATGCCGAATACGTGCTGGAGGATGCCACCGCGAAAACCACCGGTGCGGTCAACAAGATGCTGTTCAGTCTGGCGCCTGCGGCTGTGGCCAACGCCAAGAAAGAAGCGGCCGATATGCAGAAAGTGGTTGATGCCGAAAAAGGCAAATTCCAGCTGGCTGCCTGGGACTGGTCGTACTACGCCGAGAAGGTCCGCAAGGACCGCTATGCATTCGATGAATCGCAGCTGCGTCCGTATTTTGAAATGACCAACGTTCTTGAAAATGGTGTTTTCTATGCCGCCGAAAAACTTTACGGCCTGACCTTCAAGCGCCGCGATGATCTTCCGAAATACCACGAAGACACCACGGTCTACGAAGTGTTCGATGCCGACGGCAAGCATCTCGCGCTGTTCATCGCCGACATGTATGCGCGCGATAACAAACGCGGCGGCGCCTGGATGAACGCTTATGTGTCGCAGAACCGACTGACCGGCAATACGCCGGTGGTGGCCAACCACCTGAATGTTCCGAAGCCGCCCAAAGGCGAGCCGACGCTGCTGACCTTCGATGAAGTCACCACCATGTTCCATGAGTTCGGCCATGCGCTGCACGGCATGTTCTCGGACGTGAAATATCCGCGCTTCTCCGGCACCTCGGTACCGCGTGATTTCGTCGAATACCCCTCGCAGGTCAACGAAATGTGGGCGACCGATCCGGCCATCCTGAGCAATTACGCCAAGCATTACCAGACCGGCGCGCAGATCCCGCAGGCACTGCTGGACAAGGTGCAGGCCGCGGCTCAGTTCAACGAAGGATTCCGCACCACCGAATATCTGGCCGCTTCGATCATCGACCAGGCCTGGCATCAGAAAACCGCCGACCAGCTTCCCAGTGCCGATGGCGTTCTGGCATTCGAAAGCAAGGCACTGGACGAAGCCGGCATCAATCTGGCTCTGGTTCCCCCGCGCTACCGCACCACGTATTTCAGCCACATTATCGGCGGCTATTCGGCCGGCTATTACTCCTACCTGTGGAGCGAAGTGCTGGATGCCGACTCGGTCGAATGGTTCAAGGAAAACGGCGGACTGAAGCGCGAGAACGGCGATCACTTCCGCAAGACCCTGCTGTCGCGTGGCGGCAGCGAAGATGCGATGAAGCTGTTCGAGGATTTCCGCGGACGCGCTCCGGACATCCAGCCGCTGCTGAAACGCCGCGGCCTGACCGCATCGCCGGAAAGCAAATAAATCCCGCACACAACACAAAAAAACCGTCGCAAGCCGGTTTTTTTTGTTACGGAATTATTGAGGGTTACAGGTTATCCCACCACATCAGGAAACCGTCCCACAGACGTCCGAAGAAGCCGGCTTCAGCCACGGCAACTTTGGCAACCAGCGGCGCTTCCGCAACCACTTTACCGTCGAGACTGATTTTCAGCGTGCCGACTTTCTGGCCGGCAGCCAGCGGCGCGATGACGTGTTTGGGCAGATCGATATTGGCTTTCAAAGCATCGAACTTGCCCCGCGGCAGGGAAACACTGAAGGGCAAAGCCACGGTCAGCGCCACGGCATTTTCTTTGCCTTTCCAGACGCGCGGCGAAGCGATGATTTTGTCCGGCGTATACAGCGTGCGGGTTTCATAGAAGCGGAAGCCCCAGTTCAGCAGCGCCAGATTGCCGTTTTCGCGCAGATCGAAGCCCTGCTTCTGGGACTCGGTCTGGATGCCGAGCACCACCGACACCAGGCGCTGTTCACCACGCTTGGCGGAGGCCAGCAGACAGTAGCCGGCGGCCGAGGTGTGGCCGGTCTTGATGCCATCGACCGAAGCGTCCTTCCACAGCAGGCCGTTGCGGTTGTGCTGGCGGATGCCGTTGACCGTGTATTCCTTGATCTTGTTGTACGAATAGGCTTCCGGGAAGTCACGGATCATCGCGCGGCCCATCAGCGCCAGATCGCGTGCAGTCGAGTAATGGTTCGGATCGGAAAGGCCGTGCGGGTTGGCGAAGTTCGTATTGTTCATGCCGATTTTCTTGGCATAGGTGTTCATCAATTCCACGAACGCCGTTTCGGAACCGGCCACATGTTCGGCCAATGCGATGGCCGCATCATTGCCGGACTGGATGACCATGCCGCGCTCGAGTTCATCGAGGCTGACCGTGCTGCCCAGCGGCAGGAAGCTGGTGGATCCGTCAGTACCGCCACCGCCGCCGCGCCAGGCGTTTTCGCTGATCAGCACCTGATCGGTGCGCTTGATCTTGCCGGCTTTCATTTCAGCAGCGACCACATAAGACGTCATCACCTTGGTAATGCTGGCCGGTTCGACACGGGCATCCGGATTGGCACCGGCCAGAACCTGGCCATTGCTGAAGTCCATCAACAGCCAGGCCGAAGCGCCGGTCGGCGCCGGTGCGGCCGGAATCTGCACGGAACTTGACGGGGCCGCATTCGGCACCGGAACGGATTGCGCAGCGGCGAAAGCCACGACACACAGTGCGGCACTGGCCGCAAGAAAACGGGGGAATCGCATGAAAGCTCCAAAAGGGGGTTGCTGCCCCGCCATTTTAAGCCTATTCGGACCCGACACGGACTCCCTGCAGGCCGATTTCCTGCAATAACTGCTGAATCCGAGGGATTTCCAGACTATTCAAGGGGCCGATGCGGACCCGCCAGACCGGCCCCTGCTCGGTCCGTGCTTTCTGGATGAAGGCGGCATCGATGGATAGATCGCGCAAGCGCTCCTTCAGGGCCTTGGCATTGTCCTCGCTGGCAAAGGAACCGACCTGCAGATAGCGCTTTTCGTTTTCCGGCGTTTCCACGACCACGACGGGAGCCAAGTCCTCGAGATTGCTGACGGCTTCGACCTCGACCTTTGCCGTTCCGAGACGGTTGATGCCGAGTTTGCTGGCCGCCGCAAAACTCAGATCAATGATCCGGCCTTCATGGAAGGGACCACGGTCGTTGACGCGCACGATCACCGACTGTCCGGTATCCAGCCGGGTCACCCGGACGAAGCTCGGCAGAGGCAAGGACTTGTGTGCGGCACTGAATTGGCACATGTCGTAGATTTCGCCGCTGGAGGTGGTGCGCCCGTGGAATTTCGTGCCGTACCAGGAGGCGACGCCGCGTTCCTTGTAACCTTCCGCCGAATCACGCACGTAATAACTGCGGCCCAAGACCTTGTAGGGCGATCGGTTGCCCCCTCTTGATTTCGGCTCGCTGCGCGGCACCGGTTCTTCCAGCAAGCTGACATCGAGTTCACCATCCGGGTGGGCATCGGCAACCTTGGGCGCATACAATCCGCCCTTGGTGTAATTGCGTTCGTCATGCTGCATCACCTGCCGGCAGACGCGCGCGTTGTTGCGTTCGGCCTCGCCCGCGGTGTCCGGCAGGGGTGGAGTCACCGCCGGTACCTGTGCCTGTGGCGGTTTTGATGCAGACGGCGCCGGCGCATCAGGACGTGGCGGGGCGCTGCTGCAGGCCGCGAGCATCAGCGCCAGTAACGGCGCGTATTTCAATGCCGTCATCGTCCGGCCGGTGCTTGGGCGGTGACGGAAGAATCTTCAGGCGCCCCGTAGGACCTTTGCGCGATTTCCTGCGACAGCTGCCAGACCGCCATGGCATACATCGGCGATCGGTTGTAGCGCGTGATCACCCAGAAGTTCTTGAAGCCGATCCAGTGCTCGGTACCCTGCACGCCTTCAAGCGTCAGCAGCGTAGACGGCAGGTTCTCCACCGGACGGACCGGCGCATATCCTCGGGCCGCAAGTTCGGCCAAGGTGAACTTCGCCTCCCAGTTTTCCGGTTTATACGGTGCGGCACCCGGAGCTGCGGCGGCTCTTACGAATACCGGCTTTCCGGTCTGCCATCCGAAGCCGTTGAAGTAATTGGCGATGGACGCAAAAGCATCTTTCTTCGAACCGAAAAGGTCTCGGTGCCCGTCACCGTCGCCGTCGACCGCGTATTTCCGGTAGCTCGAGGGCATGAATTGGCCCAGACCCATGGCGCCGGCATAACTGCCCTTCAAGGCATGGATGTCGAATCCTTCCTCGCGCGTCAGAGCGAACAGCTGGCCCAGTTCATCGGTGAAGAATGCGGAACGTGCCGGATTGGGCTTGCCGTTGATGATCGGGTAATGAAACGCCAGGGTGTACAAGGCATCAAGGACGTTATGGCTGCCCATATTGCCGCCCCATCCGGTTTCAACCCCCATGATCGCCAGTATGATTTCAGAAGGCACGCCGCTCTTGGTGGCAACCTCTTCGACGCTGGCGCGGTTATCGGCAAAATAGGTACGACCCTGCCGGATACGGCTCTCGGTCAGGAAGATAGGTCGGTATTGCGCCCAGGTCCGGGTCGATTCCGCCGGACGGGCCATGGCATTGACGATGGACTGCTTGTAGACCGCTTGGGACAGGGTGGCACGTATTTCGCTTTCAGGTATGCCGTATTTCTTGGCGGTATCGGCAATGAACTGTTCCTTGCGCGTCTGCAGATCCGCACTCAGTGGTTCGCTGTCAACCGGCGGCGGAGCCAATGGTGCGGGAACCGGAAGCGGCGCTGTCGGTGCCGGGGCCTTCTTGACCGGCGAACCGGTACAGCTGGCCAGTGCAAGGGTCATCACCAGCAGAGGGATTTTTTTCATGTCCTGTTTCCTTGTTCACTCAGCGCACGATTCCAAATTACCACAGTTCATTTGCCACCGTAATGCGTCTGGCGTGAACTCAAAGTAAATCCGGATCCAGATCCCGGCAGAGCGGATCGAGCGCGGCGAAGCGGACAAGCTGAGCGTCCTTGGCCGGAAGCTCCCAGGTGATGAAATAGTGTGCGGCGGCGATTTTGCCCTGCAGCAAGGACAGGCGCGGACCACGGGCATCGACCAGCAAGCGCGATGCGGTCAAGGCCTGATCCAACCACAACCAGGCGACGACGGCATGCCCCATCGCATCCAGCAGCAGATAGGCATTGGCCAGCGCCAGATCCATGTCGGTGCGCGCCGCCGCACCGGCGGCCTGCATGGCGGGGGCGAAATTCGCCCATCGCATTGCCAGAATATCGGCCAGCGGCGCGAGTGCGTCATCGCTGCGGGCGGCGGCAAGCGTGGCTTCGACGCGCGCGGACAGCAGGGCGAATGCACGGCCGCCATCGCCCAGAAGTTTACGGCCGAGCAGGTCCATGGCCTGGATACCGTTGGTACCCTCATGAATGGCATTGATGCGGTTCTCGCGCCAGAGGCGCTCGACCGGGAAATCGCGCGTATAGCCCGCGCCGCCGTGCACCTGGATCGCGATGGAGTTCGCTTCCAGGGCATAATCCGACGGCCAGGCCTTCACGATCGGCGTCAGCAGATCGACCAGCGCCTGGGATTCGGCCGCTACAGCGCCGCCGGACTTGGCTTCATCGACGAGGCGGGCGGCATAAAGACACAATGCCAGCCCGCCTTCAACGTAACTCTTGGCACGCAGAAGCATGCGGCGGACATCGGCGTGTTCGATGATCGGAATCATCGGCGAAGTGGCGTCGCGCTCGCCCACGGCCCTGCCCTGCCGGCGCTCCTTGGCATACGCCAAAGCCGCCCGGTATCCGGCATAACCGCCCATGGTGGCGCCGATGCCGACACCGATGCGGGCCTCATTCATCATCACGAACATGCCGCGCAGTCCGTCATGCGGCGCACCGATCAGCTCCCCGATGCATTCCTCGGGTTCACCGAAGCTGAGCAGACAATTGACCTGGCCGTGCGTACCGAGCTTGTGGTTTAAGCCAATCAGGGTGACGCCGTTGCGCGCGCCCGCAGTGCCATCGGCATCGACCTGCCGCCGCGGCACGATGAACAGCGAAATGCCCTTGCTGCCCGCCGGACCGCCTGGAATTTTGGCCAACACCAGATGCACGATGTTTTCGGAAATTTCATGATCACCGCTGCTGATCCACATTTTGTTGCCGCGCAGGGCATAGCGCCCGTCGGGAAGCGGTTCGGCGATGGTGCGGATGTCGGCCAGACTGGAGCCGGCCTGGGGTTCCGAGAGGCACATGGTTCCGTACCAGCGGCCTTCAACCATCGCCGGGAGGTAGCGTCGCGTCTGGTCTTCACTGCCGACCTCGCGGATGAGATTGGCGGCGGCCTTGGTGAGGAAAGCATAGCCGTTGGTCGCCACATTCGCGCAGGAAAAGATGCCGCCGAGGGTTGCCACCAGGGTGTAAGGAAGTCCGAGCCCGCCTTCATCGAGCGGCGTTCCCATGCCGAAAAATCCGGCATCGCGGTAGGCCGATAGCGCCTGCGTGATTTCCGGCATCAGCACGACACGGCCGTCGTTGATCTGCGGCGGATTGGCATCCGACTTGGCCGCATGCGGCAGGAATTCGGCCTCGGCAAGGGCCAGCGCGGCATCCAGCATGGCCTGCATGGTGTCGGCGTCGGCATGCACGAACTGCGGAATGTCAGACAGGTTCTGGGCATGCAGCCAGTCGAACAGAAGAAAATTCAGATCATCGCGCGGTGGCAGCATCGGAGTTCATCCAGTCAGGGCGGTTAGGTGGCTTGGTCGTTCGGTACGGATCGGCAGGGTTCAGTCGCCGATGTATTTGCGGTGGGAGTAGGCGGACATGATCAATCCGAAACCGGCCAACAGCGAGACGGCGGAAGTGCCGCCGTAACTGATTAGGGGCATCGGTACGCCGACCACCGGCAGGAAGCCGGCGACCATGCCGCCGTTGACCACGATGTAGATGAAGAAGGTCAGCGCCAACGCGCCGGCCAACAGGCGCGAATAAGTATCCTTGGACTGCATCGCCATCCACAGGCAACGCGCTATGACGAAGAAGTACAAAGCCATCACCAGCAGTACGCCGAGCCAGCCCCACTCTTCGGAAAATACCGAGAACGCGAAGTCGGTCGTATGCTCCGGCAGGAAGTCGAGCGCCGCCTGGGTGCTTTCGCCCCAGCCCTTGCCGCTGAAGCCACCGGAGCCGATGGCGATTTTTGATTGGATGATGTTCCAGCCGGCACCCTGCGGGGCGCTTTCCGGATTCAGGAACACCATGATGCGGTCTTTTTGATAGGGCATCAGGAACTGATAGCCGATGGGAACCGCCGCCGCTGCGGCACCGATGGCAATCAGAATGCGACGCCACTGCAATCCGGCGAGGAACAGGGCGAAACCGCCCGAGGCGGCGACCAGCATGCCGGTGCCGAAGTCCGGTTGCTTCACGATCAGCAGTACCGGCAAGCCGACGATCATTGCACTCACCGCCAGCGTCTTCCAACTGGGCGGCAACGCTTCCCGGTGAAGGTACCAGGCCAGCATCATCGGTACGCTTAATTTCAACAGTTCGCCCGGTTGCAGATAGAACACGCCGAGATCCAACCAGAGATTGGCGCTGCGGCCACTGCCGAAAATGAACACCAAGGGCATCAGCGACAGCGTGCCGGCATAGATCCATGGCGTCCAGGAACGCAGGGTGGCGGGTGTGGTATTGGCCAGAAGCAGAAGCGCGACGGAGCCGAGCACGAAGCGTGCGCCCTGGGCCAGCACCGCATGCAATGCATTGTCACCGGCACTGGACTGGACCAGAAGACTGACCGCCATCAATCCGGTCAATGCCGCCATCAATGGCACATCGACCCGGGACAGCAGACGCGCGATGGCATCACGGAATCCGGCAAGCAGCTCAATCATTCGGTTTCTCCGGCACCACGGCTTCGGACTTCGGCAGCAGGTAGGCATCCAACATCTTGCGCGCGATCGGTCCGGCCGTGCTGGCACCATAACCACCGTGCTCCACCACCACCACCACCGCGATTCTCGGATTTTCGGCCGGCGCGTAGCCGATGAACAGCGCCTGATGGCGCAGATGCAGGGGCAGACTGCGCGGATCCATGCTGACGCTGCCGCGCCGGCTGATCTTCTGCACTGTCCCGGTTTTTCCGGCAATCCGGTAAGGCGAACCGAGCGCAATCGCCCAGCCGGTGCCCTTGCGGGTATGCATGGTGGCCTCCATGCCGGTACGGATGGCCTGCAGCTGCGCCGTGGTGGCACCGATGGAGGTGCTCGGCGGTGCCGGCAGCGGCTGCCATGCATGATTCAATCCGGTGCGGGTGGCCTGTACCAGGCGCAGAGGAATACGGCGGCCGCCGTTGGCAAGGCTGGCTGTGCCCTGTGCCAGTTGCAGCGGAGTCACCACCCAGTAGCCTTGTCCGATGCCGGCAATCACCGTTTCGCCCAGATACCAGGGCTGGTTGAAACGCTTGCGCTTCCATTCCGGTGACGGCAAAATGCCCGGAATCTCACCGATCAAATCGATGCCGGTCGGCTGTCCGAAGCCGTAACGGCGCATGTAGGCATCGAATTTCGCGATGCCCATGTCCATCGCCAGCCTGTAATAGTAGGTATTCACCGATTCGGCGATGGAGGCATACAGGTCAACGGTCCCATGCCCGCCGGCATGCGAATCGCGGTATCCGCGGCGCTGGCCCGGGATGAAGAACTCGCCGCTGGAATACACGGTATCTTCCGGCCGGCGCATGCCGGATTCGAGGCCGGCCAAGGCCACGAAAGGTTTGATGGTGGATCCCGGCGGGGTCCCGCCGCGGACATTCCGGTTGAACAGCGGCCGCGACGGATCGGTCGACAGCGCGGTATAGTCCACGGTCGAAATGCCGTTGACGAAAAGATTGGTGTTGAACGAGGGCAGGCTGACCATCGCCAATACCCCGCCGGTATTGGGATCGACGGCTACTGCCGATCCGGTCAATTCGCCGAAGGCGGCCACGGTGGCTTTCTGCAGGTCGGTATCGATGCTGAGCTTGAGATCGGTACCGGCCTGGGACGTATGCCGTTTGAGCACACCGAGGGATCGGCCGCGTGCATTGGTTTCGACCTCCTCGTAACCGATGGTGCCGCGCAGCTGTTCTTCATAGGCGCGCTCAAGACCGGTTTTACCGGTATGCGTCAGTACCGAATAGCGCTCGTCACCCATCGCTTTCAGATCTTCCTCATCCAACCGGGCGACATATCCGATGACATGGGCGAAAAGATCGTCGTAAAGATAGCGGCGGGTCAGATACGGAACCACCTCGACACCCGGAAACCGGAAGCGGTTGACCGAGAACCGGGCCACCTCTTCTTCACTGAGGCGCAGTTTCACTGTAATCGGCAGGAATTTACGGGAACTGTCCATGGCGCGCCGGAAACGGCGCAGGTCATCCTTGGAAAGCACTACCAGCTTGCCCAACTGCAGCAGCGTGGCATCGATGTCTTCAACCTGCTCCGGCGTCAGCTCCAAACGGTAGGCCGACACGTTGTCGGTCAGCAGGCGTCCGCTACGGTCATAAATCAGCCCGCGTGCGGGCATGGTCGGTTTGAGCCGGACGCGGTTGCTATCGGCCTGCTCCCGGAATTCGTCGAAACGCAGGACCTGCAGATTGAAATAACCGAACAGCAGACCCGCCATGGCCGTAGTGACGAACAGCATGGCCACGAAGGCCCGCTGCCGGAACAATTCGGCCTCGAAATAGGTGTTCTTGATCGTGGAGGCCATGCTCAACGGCCGCGGTTCTGCAGACGCAGATTATCCAGCAACATGTAAAGCCAGGGCCAGATCAGGAATGCCAGTACCGGCGAACCCCAGACTTCCGCCTGCACCATTGGAAGGCCCTGCGACAGATGCATCAGCCAGAGCACGGCCAGATCGACGTAAAGCATCAGCATCAGGAACCCGGATTGCTGCCAGACCGGATAAAAGCGGAACCGGCTGCGCATCAGATGCAGCACGCCGGCAATCAGAACCAGCCGCAACGTATGTTCGCCGAGTACGGAAAAGCTGGCGAGATCCAACACCAGACCGATCAGGAATACGCGGCCCAGCCCCATTCTCTGGGGGGTTTCAAGGACCCAATAGGCCACCACCAGCGCAAGAAGGAAGGGGCGGAGCGCGGAAAGCCAGTCGGGAAACGGCAGCACCATGAACAGGAAGGCCGCGGCCATGCTCAGCCAGCGCAGTACAGGCGTATCGCGCCGGATCATGGTTTGATCTCCGTGACCGTTTGCGGTGCGGCGGGTGCCGATACCGGCAGAACATCAAGCAGAAGCAGATGCCGTCCATAGCGGGGACGGGCGAACGGCTGCACCTGTGCACTGATGAAGGTCAATGCCGGATCCTGCCGGAACGCCTTGACCTGGCCGACCGGAATGCCAGGCGGAAAACGTCCGCCGACGCCGGATGTCAGAAGGATGTCGCCGGCCCTGACATCATCGCTGGGCGTCAGGTTAGCAAGTGACAGACGGCTGTCGCTGCCCTGACCGAACAGCACGCCGCGGAAACCGGAACGCGCGACCATGACCGGTACCGCATGGTCGGCATCGGTGATTCCGATGACGACCGCGCTTGTCGGATAGACCTCGGCGACCTGGCCAATCAGTCCGTTGGCATCGATCAGCACCTGGCCGGTCCGGACGTTCTGGCGCGCACCCTCACTGATCACGAATCGTTTCTGCGAAGTCTCCGGATTGATGTTGAGCAGCTCGACCACGCGCGCCGTCGGCGCCAGCCGCTGCTGCCCCTTGAGCAGTTTGCGCAATTGCGCATTTTCCGACTGGACCGCCAGCATCTGCTGCAACGCGAGATCGGTTTTCAGTTTTTCCTTCTCGAGCACTTTGATGCGTTGACGCAGGCCGTCATTGGTGCTCAATGCCGCGACGCCGCCCTGCCAGAGTGCCTGCGGGCGCGATGCCAGCCACCAGACCGGCGACGCCAATGCGCTGGTCCGGCTGCGGATTTCGCCACTGATCGAGAAACGCGAATCGATTGCCATGAGACATAAAGCCGCGATGGCATAAAAAAGAATCGGCAGCCAGGCGCCGAGGCCGCTGCCGATCCGGAGCGAAATGCGATTATCCGATGCCACGGATCATTCGCGGGTCGAGAATTCGCCGCCGCCGTGCATGTCAATCAGATCCAGTGCCTTGCCGCCGCCACGGGCGACGCAGGTCAGCGGATCGTCGGCGACATGGACGTGCAGACCGGTCTTGTCTGAAATCAGTTTGTCGAAATCGGTCAGCAGTGCGCCGCCGCCGGTCAGCACGATGCCGCGCTCGGTCATATCGGAGCAGAGCTCTGGAGGCGTCTGTTCAAGCGCCAGCTTGATGGAGCTGACGATGCCCGACAGCGGCTCGCGCAATGCTTCCAGGACATCATTCGAATTGAGCACGATCTCACGCGGCACGCCCTCGGCCAGATTGCGGCCGGAGATGCGCATCTCCTTGACGTCCTGCTGCGGGAAAGCGCAACCGATTTCAAGTTTGATTTTTTCCGCAGTGGCATCGCCGATCAGCGTACCGCGGGTACGGCGCACATGGTTGATGATGGCTTCGTCGAAACGGTCGCCGCCGATTTTGACCGACTGCGAATAGACGATGCCGTTGAGCGAAATCACGGCGATCTCGGTGGTGCCGCCGCCGATATCAATGACCATCGAACCGCGCGCTTCGGCGACCGGAATGCCGGCGCCGATGGCTGCCGCCATCGGTTCTTCGATGATGAACACATCGCGTGCGCCGGCTTCAAGCGCCGACTCCTTGATGGCACGACGTTCGACCTGCGTCGAACCGCAGGGCACACAGATCAGCACACGCGGACTCGGGCGCAGGAAGCGCGAGGTGTGCACTTTGCGGATGAAGTGCTTGAGCATTTCCTCGGTATAGGTGAAATCGGCGATGACGCCGTCTTTCATCGGACGCACGACCGTGAGATTTCCAGGCGTGCGGCCGAGCATCTGCTTGGCATCGGCACCGACGGCGGCGACGGTATGCGAATGGTGGCTGTTGCGTCCGGTACGGATGGCGACCACCGAAGGTTCATTCAGCACGATGCCCTGGCCACGCACATAGATGAGGGTATTGGCCGTTCCAAGGTCGATGGACAGGTCGTTCGAAAAAAGACCGCGGAGCTTTTTAAACATCGTGGAAAGCCTTATGAAATGGGGATTGACGCGAGTCAATAGGATACCGTTTCCGGCCAGCCGGAACAAGCGCTCCCTGCTTCATGTTTCCTTGAAATTCAGACAGATGCCGGCCAATCGGGTAAAATGGCGGACCTTATGGATTTCAGGGATTTACGATGTCTCGTGCACTGATCTGCGGTTCCCTGGCCTTCGACACCATCATGGTGTTCCAGGACCAGTTCAAGAACCATATCCTGCCCGACAAGGTGCATATCCTCAATGTCTCGTTTTTCGTGCCGCGCATGCGCCGCGAGTTCGGCGGCTGTGCAGGCAATATCGCCTACAACCTGAACCTGCTGGGCGGCAAACCGGTCCCGATGGCGACGGTCGGCCAGGATTTCGAGACTTACCGCGAGCATTTCGAGCATTGCGGCATCCCGCTGACCCATGTCAAGGTGGTGCCCGACCTGTACACCGCCCAGGCCTTCATCACCACCGATCTCGACGACAACCAGATCACCGCCTTCCACCCCGGCGCGATGATGCGCTCCTTCGAGAACCATGTGAAGGATGTGCCCGATGTCGGGTTCGGCATCGTCGGGCCGGACAGCTACGAGGCCATGCTGCAGAACTGCCGGGAATTCAGCGAATCCGGCATTCCGTTCATCTTCGACCCGGGCCAGGCCATGCCGCTATTCAACGGCGACGAGCTGAAACAGATGATCGAGCAGGCGACCTACGTCACCGTGAACGACTATGAATCGCTGCTGATGAGCGACAAGACCGGGCTGAGCACGGCCGAAATCAGCAGCCGCGTGCAGGGCTACATCATCACCCGCGGTGACAAAGGCTCCGAAATCCATACCGCGTCGGGCATGCTGCAGATCCCCGCCGCCAACGCCATCCGGGTGGTCGATCCGACCGGTTGCGGCGACGCCTACCGGGCCGGTTTGATTTTCGGACTGATGAAGGGCATGGACATGGCCACATCCGGCAGAATCGCCTCGCTGATGGGTGCGCTCAAAATAGAACACCTCGGCCCGCAGAACCAGCGCTTCAGCTATGCCCAGTTCGCCATGCAGTTCAAGCAGCAGTTCGGCTACGCACTCGATTGACCGAACTCTTTGTGTCCCAAAGAAAAACCCCCGGCATGCCGGGGGTTTTCCGTCTCAGCCTGAAACGATCAGAATTCCTGCGAGAATCGCAGACCGATGGTGCGTGGCTGGGCGGCCACGGTGTACACCTGGCCGTCCGGATATTCCGGAACAAGCCCGGAAGCACCGCAGACGGTGATAGCGCACATGGTGAAGCGGTTGAACTCGGCCCGCTCATCGAACAGATTCTTGACGTACAGATTCAAGCTCCAGCTGTCCTTGCGGATACCGGCCGAGAGATCGAACATCGTGTACGAGGGCATATCGCCCAGAATCTCGCGCTCAATGATCCGCAGATCGCTGGTACGGCGTCCTTCATACACCACCGAACCCTGGATGAAGGGCTCGTACCCGTTCCAGTCGAAGGTGTAACGCGCGTTCAGATTGCCCTTGAACTCTGCGGTGACCGGCAGACGCGTGCCCGTGGGCGCTTCCGGATCGGCGCAGTCCGTCACCGGATTGCCGTCTTCGTCGGTGAAGCCGCAGTAGTTCTCGGTCAGCTTGGCATCGTAAAACGCCACGCCGGCACTGATTTGCAGATTGTAGGTCGCGGCGAAATTGACATCCATTTCCAGCCCGTCAATACGCGCCTGGTTGGCGTTCTTGATCTCCGTCAGACCGTTCTGGCCGAGAATGGTGAACTGGAAGTCCTTCCATTCCTGACGGAACAGTGCACCGTTGAAGGTCAGCCGGTTGTCCATCCAGCTGGTTTTCCAGCCGAACTCCCAGTTGGTCAGGTAATCGGCCTGGTACGGCGGCAGGGTGGCGCGGCGGTTGATGCCGCCGGGGCGGTAACCTTCCGACCAGGTGCCGTAAATCAGCTTGCTGTCATCAAGTTTGTAGGTGACGTTGAACTTGCCGAGCGTACCGTTTTCCTTGGTGGTTTTGCCCAGGCTGCCATCCGGATCGACAATAAACTCGCAGGGTGCACCGTTGAACTTCGGCCAGTCGGCCGGGTTTGTGCTGCCCCAGACATAAGCACAACCGGCTTCGCCATAACGCTGGTTGGGCGGGCGGCTGCTCTGGCCCGCGAAGGCCCGCGAAAATCCGAAGAAGCCGCGCAGGCTGTTGTCGTTTTCAAAGTAGCGGAAGCCGGCGGTTGCGGTCAGCTTTTCAGTGAAATCGAAACTGAATTCGCCGAACACGGCCTGCTCGCTGTCGCGACGGTCCTGTTTGGTCAGCCAGATGGTGTCTTCCCATCCGGTCACTTCATAACCGTCGTACCAGTCGGCGATCAGATAGCGCTCCTGGATGTCGCGGTACTGATCGATCTGGAAGTAACCGCCGATGAAGCGGAAGCGCTGGTCCTGCGGCGATGAAATGCGGATTTCATGGCTGCGTTTGGTCTGATGGCCTTCGCTCAGGGTGATCTGTGACGGATTGATATAGTCATAATTGTTGTCAATGGCATAGTATCCGTAACCCGAGACAACGTCGTACCAGAAGCCGTAATCGTTGTAGTCGGATTCACCTTTGCCGTCACGGTCGAGCGTGGAGAACGCATAGACCAGATCGAAATTGCCGATCTTGCCGGTCACGGTCAGGGCGACCTGGGTGAACTTGTCCTCCAGCGACTCGGGATAGTAACGCGAGATCTGCAGATCGCCGACCACCGGATCGAACGCGAAGCTGCCGTTGGTGGTTTCCTTCTGGGTCATGATGCTGGGCATGATCGACCAGTTCTCGCCGAGATCGATTTTCAGCGCGGCACGGGCACCGGTGGTGTGCGAGTCGTTGTAGTCTTCTTCGACCAGATCGGCGTTGTTCATGGTGATGCCGGAGGTCGGGAAAGTACGCTCGTTATAGACGTTGTCGATCCAGCCGGCTTCTCTTTTGTCCCATCCGACCACGCGCAGCGCGGCGACATCCGACAAAGGAATATTGAGGAAGCCTTCCAGCACATGGCCGTCACCGCCGCCGCTGACGCTGTTCACTTCAAACGCATAGCCGGCGGCGAACGCGCTGGCATCCGGCTTGTTGGTGATGATCTTGATGGTACCGGACTGCGAGCTGGCGCCGTACAGCGTGCCCTGCGGACCGGCCAGTGCTTCGACGCGTTCGATGTCGTAGATATGCGGTTCGATGGAGCCGCCGACGCCGGTGACCGGCTGTTCATCGAGATAGATGCCGACCGAGGGGGAAGGGCCGGAATGGTTGCCGTCGCCGCCGCTGACAACGCCGCGGATGTACGGATCGGAACCACCGCCTTCGCCCTGCGTATAGGACAGGCTGGGCAGCAGTTTGGCGTAATCATCGAAATCATTGACGTTCATTTCGGTGAGCTTCTGCGTTCCCAGGACCTGGATGCTGATCGGCACTTCCTGCAGGTTTTCCGTGCGCTTCTGCGCAGTCACGGTAACCGCATCAAGCACGGCCTTCTTGTCTTCAGTCGCAGCCTGGTCATCCGGGCCGGCCAAAGCCGCCGTGCTGAGCGCCATGTAAATCGCAGCCGTGAGCGGCAGACGCGCAACTCCGAGCTTCGGCCTCATTTTTTGTTGTGTTTTCATTTACTCTCCCTTTCGTTGATGTTGTAAGGCTATTTTCTGGAAAACCGGGACTTCCGGGTACTGCTCGAGGACGGGGCCCAATGCATCCTTCAACGGGCCCAGCCAGGTTTCAAAATGGCGCCAGTGATCGACGCCTTCCTTGTAAATCGGTTGTCTGACCTGTTCCGAACTTGCGGTTCTTACCGGACGGTCGTTTTCGAAGAACCTGAGGCATCCTTCTTCAAACGGCAGCCCGCAGTAGGCAAGGACGCGCCGGACTTCGCTTTCGGTATCCTGCACCATGTTTTCGTAGTGCACCCGGCAGATCCGGCCCGGCAGCACGGCATCGAAATGCGCCATCAGCTCGACATAGTCGCGGTAATAGCGCCCGATGTCGTCCAGGCCGTAGCTGAAGTTCTGGCCGCGGGCGAAGTGCTGCTTGAAGTTGGAGAAACAGCAGGCCAGCGGATGCCGGCGCGCATCGATGATCTTGGCATTGGGAAGCATGAGCTGGATCAATGCGACATGCGCATAGTTGTTCGGCATCTTGTCGATGAAAAACTGCGCATCGGTCCGGCGCTGGATTCGGGTGTTATCCAGATAACGTCTGGCGTAGGCATCGGACTGCTCTGCGCTCATGGCGCCCAGCATCGGGTAATAGGTACTCGAAGCGGCATCGCTCTGGCGCCGGTACAGATCCTTGGTTACCGAAATGACATCCGGCAATTCCATGGTTCCCTCGACCTGCGAATGGCTGGATAGAATCTGTTCCAGAAGCGTCGAGCCCGCCCGCGGCATGCCGAGAATGAAGATGGGATCGGCATCGGCGACGCCGTAATGCGACCGCTTTCGGAAGAACTCGGCATCGAACAGCCGCTGGTTCTGCCGAAGTTTGAGGGTATTGCGGTCGGCATTGTACTGGATGAGGCTTTTCCGGCGGCGGTTGCCCTCGTCGTAGTGCCGGAATGACGGTTCAAATTCACGCCGGTCTTCCAAGGCCTTGCCGAGTGCGAAATCGAAATGGAAACGGTCTTCTTCCCCAAGATCGGCACGTGCAATCTGGGCATCCATCGCGGCGACATCGTCATCGGTGAAACGGAAAGTCTTCAGGTTGGCGAGACTCCAGTAGGCTTCGCCGTAATGCGGCTCGATGGCGATGCTGCGGCGGTAGGCGGCAACGGCGGCATCGGTGCGGCCGGCGGTCTTCAGGGTATGGCCGTAACTGTGCCAGATCCGCGAATAGCCCGGGTGCTCGGCAAGCACCTCCTCATAAAGCGCGATGGCGGCATCGAAATCCCCGATCTTGCCCAAGGCCACGGCCTTGAGATTGCGGTAACTCATGTTGCGCGGCTCGCCCTGCAGCAGGATTTCGGTCTGCTCGAGCACTTTCGCGAAACGGTTGTTGCGGTTGAGGATGTACGCGTAGTTCTGGCGGGCGAAATTGAACCCTGGGGAAAGCTCAAGGCAGCGTTCGAGCAACAGCTCCGCATCCTGGTCACGGCCGAGGCGGGCCGCTACCTCGGCCAGCATCCGGATCGCCGCGACATCGGTGGGATTTTCCTGCAGATAATCTTTCAACGCCCTTTCGGCGACAGGAATATCGTTTTCGCTCATGGCGGCAGCGGCAGCCAGCAGCCTCGGATTGCCATCGGAATGGCGCAGCTGCATGGCATAGGCCGCATCGGCGGCGACGGCATCGCCGTTGGCGGAATGGATATCGGCGATGGCCAGCCAGGCCTTCGGCGAGTCGGCTTTGAGTGCGACCGACTCACGCAGTGCGGCCAGTGCTTTGTCACCCATGCCCATGCGGCGGTACAACTGACCGAGCTCGAGATGCACTGCGAACCATTGCGGCCGGAGCGTGCGAAGACGCAGGAGCACCTTCTCCGCCGGCGCAAGATGTCCCTGCTTTGCCTTGGCTAGGGCATTGAGCAGAAGTGCGTTCGGTTGTTCCGGCAATACCTTCAGGATTTCATCGGTCTGCGCTTCAGCCAAACGCGGCTGCTCCGCCAACAACTTGGCGGCTTGTGACAGGGCGGCTTCCAATCCAGACAATGGGTCCGGGACGGCTGACATCATGAACCTTAATCAATGTTAAACATTGATTAAAAATACCATATTTCGGAGGCAACAAAGCACTTTTGCGAAACGCCATCGAGGGCAGACCCGCCCCCCTTTCAGGCCAATAAAAAACCCCAGTCCTGAAGGACTGGGGTTTAGGGTAAAGACCCTGGCGATGACCTACTCTTGCATGACAGAATCACACTACCATCGGCGCGGTTGCGTTTCACTTCCGTGTTCGGGAT
>CAJAPA010000186.1 GCA_903942465.1 uncultured Gammaproteobacteria bacterium | reverse complement strand
TAACCGCCGACCAGAATCGCGACCGGCGAAGCGCTGAAGCACTCCAGCGCCGCGATGCTGGCAAAGGGCGTGGTGCTGATGGAGTCGTTGACATAGCGGATGCCGTTTTTCTCACCCAGGCTCTGCAGCCGGTGCGGCAAGGGCCGGAAGTGCTTTGCCGCCGGCGCAAGTACCGCCGCATCCAGACCAAGGGCATCGATGGCGGTCAAGGCCGCGCAGACATTGCCGGCGTTGTGCTGGCCCGGCATCGGCAGTTCGCGCAGATCCAGAACTGCAGTATCGCCGCGGTACAGCGTATGGCCCTTGGCGTGCCAGCCGTCATTGGTGTTGAACCAGTGCACCTTGGCATCCAAGCCATCCGCCAGCGCCGCAACCCGTGGCGCTTCGTCGTTGAGCACCACATGGCGGGCCTGCGATTTTGTAATCAGCGCCGACTTGTCCTCGAAGTAAGCCTGCACACTGCCATGCCAGTCGAGGTGTTCCGGGTAGAAATTCAACATCACCGCCACTTCCGGCCGAACCGCTTCGAAGGTCTGGTAGCTCGACATCTCGATGACCCAGAATTCCGGTTGCTCGTTCCAGTCCATGGTTTCCAGCAAAGGCGTGCCGATGTTGCCGACCAGGGCCGTGCGTTTGCCGGCGCTGCGCAGCAGATGCGCAATCAGCGCGCTGACCGTGCTCTTGCCTTTGGTGGCGGTCACGCATACGGTGCGCGCATCGGGATGGGCAGCGAACCAGAGGGCGGTGCCGCCGATGAAGCGCGTGCCGTTGGCCTGCGCCGCCAGGGCTTCCGGCCGGTATTTGCTGATGCCAGGTGATTTCACCACCACATCGAAGGCGGCCAGATCATCGCCGCCGGGCTCGCTACGGCAGACGATGCCGGCATCGCCGAGCGCGGCGATTTCATCGGCTTCGCTCGCGTTGCAGAAAACGGTGAGCGGCTGTCCGGGCAGACGCGTGCGCAGATACTGCAAAGCGGCGCGGCCTTCGCGGCCGTAGCCCCAGATAGCGAGGGTTTTGCCCTTAAGCGCGGAAGGATTCACGCAGGGAGGCCCAGAGCGATTCGGGAATGGCGTGTTCTTCCACCGCCACCAGCAGTGGCGCGATTGGCAGCTCGGCGACGTCCAATTGTGGCAGGATCTCATCGGCGAAACGGCGGACGATGGCATCTTCGCGCCAGCTCGGCGACTGCGCGAGCGCGGCCATGGCAGCACGGGATTCCCTGCCCTCGCCTACGCACTCGAAGGGTTTGTGATCCTGATATTCCAGCAACGCATCGAAACCGGGAATCTGCGCCGGTTCATCCAACAGATTGCGGCCGAAGATGGTCATCAGTCGCGGCTTGGGCATGAACGGCGCCAGTGCCAGGAACACGAAATGGCATTTCGGACAGACCCCGCACCAACGCTGGGCCGGACGCTCGCCGAGGATGTGGAAATTGCGGTTGCAGCTGGAGAAATGCGCGTCATAGAAATCGGTTTTGGCAAATTGGCGCGCCACCGCAAGCTCCGAGAACGGGCGCAGCAGCGAGTAGTAGTTCAGATCGGCGGCGATATGGCTGCGCACGTGCGCGGCGAACGTGCGCTCGAAATCCCAGCCTTTCGACCATTGGTGATTGACCTCGCCGGTGCCTTCGATCAGGCTGCCGTAACTGGCCGAACGTTCATTCGAGAACACCACCTGATCGGCGCCGTGCAGCAGCGCGGCCAAGCTCAGAATGGCGGAATTGACCGCGGTCACCGGGATGTGGCCATTGAGCGCGCCCTGTTTGTTCATGGCGAACAGCTCCGGCGGCAATTGCCGGCTGATGTTCAACAACGGCAGTCCGGTACGTTCGGCGCAGGAACGGATCAACGGCGCCGAGCCGATCCAGGTCACGGTCTGCGCGATGCCCGCGCGGCGCAGGGCTTCGATCGAGACCAGGGAATCTTTGCCACCACCGATGGCAACCAGCGCAT
>CAJAPA010000185.1 GCA_903942465.1 uncultured Gammaproteobacteria bacterium | reverse complement strand
CGCGTCCAACTCGGCCATCGATTCGCGGATGCCGGCCTCATCGGCGCGTTTGTCGATTTCGACCCCGACGATGTCGTACCAGGCCCGCATGGCCATGCCGCCGTTGATGGTGACCGGCCGCACCGGCGCGTGCGGGAATACAAAGCGGATGCCCGGCCAGCCGTCGCGCACCAGCTCGGGCACGATGGGCGCGAAATCGTTGCCATCCGCTCCAAGGCCGTGCAGCCAGATGATGCTCCAGGCGGGGTATTTCGAGGTAACGTGTTCGACGGTCTGCAGCATCGATAATCCTTGATGGCGAATTCGACCATAATAAGCCATCGCCATTGATTTTCCCAACACGCCCGGACAGGACAATCCATGCTCTGCAGTCACAGCAAACGCTTCCTGTACTTCAAAACCAAGAAGACCGCTGGCACATCCGTCGAAATTTATTTCGAGCCGCATTGCCTGCCGCCGGGAAGCTGGCGGCCCGAGCATGCACGCACCGAAACCGTCAGCGCCCACGGCATCATCGGAAGCCGGATGGGCGGCCGCAGCGGCACCGACATCTGGTTCAACCACATGCCGGCCGTTCTGGTTCGCGAGCACATCGGCCATGACATTTTCAATGCCTACTACAAGTTCTGTGTCATCCGCAATCCTTACGACAAGATGGTGTCGCGGTTCTGGTGGAACCTGCGCCATTCCGAAGACGAGCGCCGCGCATTGCTAGCCGCGCCGTTCGCGGCGGTGACGGCGCGATTCCGGAAATTTCTTCTTCTCGGCACCCAGCGCTTCGCCGATGACCGTGATGTCTACAGCATCGACGGGAAGCCGGTGATGGACCGTTTCATCCGCTATGAATGCCTGCATGAAGATCTGCAGGCGGTGTGTACCCATCTTGGCCTGCCTTATGCGCCGGAGCGGCTCGGTACCTACAAAAGCGGCTTCAACACCCGTGCGGAGCATTTCTCCGAATACTATGACCTGCCCTCACGCCAGCGCATTGAAAGCGAATTCGATTGGGAAATCGAGCGATTCGGCTATCGGCCGGAATGAAAACCCCGCCTCGCGGCGGGGTTTTGTTTGGTGGGCCCACTAGGATTTGAACCTAGGACCAAGGGATTATGAGTCCCCTGCTCTAACCGCTGAGCTATAGGCCCGCAGGGCTTAGGGATTGTCCGAGTCGAGGAAGGACCGCATGATGTCGGCGCGCGAAGGATGGCGCAGCTTGCGCAGGGCCTTGGCTTCGATCTGACGGATACGTTCGCGGGTGACGTCGAACTGCTTGCCGACTTCCTCCAGCGTGTGGTCGGTGTTCATGTCGATGCCGAAACGCATGCGCAGCACTTTCGCCTCGCGCGGCGTGAGGCCGGCCAGCACCGAATTGACTGCTTCGCGCAGACCGATGTTGGTGGCATTCTCCATCGGCGATTCGATGTTGCTGTCTTCGATGAAATCGCCCAGATGCGAATCTTCGTCGTCGCCGATCGGGGTTGCCAGCGAAATCGGCTCCTTGGCGATCTTCATCACCTTGCGGATCTTGTCTTCCGGCATTTCCATGGCCTTGGCCAGTTCTTCCGGCGAGGCCTCGCGGCCCATTTCCTGCAGCATCTGGCGCGAAATGCGGTTGAGCTTGTTGATGGTCTCGATCATGTGCACCGGAATGCGGATGGTGCGCGCCTGGTCGGCGATCGAGCGGGTGATGGCCTGGCGGATCCACCAGGTGGCGTAGGTCGAGAACTTGTAACCGCGTTTGTATTCGAACTTGTCTACCGCTTTCATCAGGCCGATGTTGCCTTCCTGGATCAGATCGAGGAACTGCAGGCCGCGGTTGGTGTATTTCTTGGCGATCGAGATGACCAGACGCAGGTTGGCCTCGACCATTTCCTTCTTGGCCTTGCGTGCCATTTCCTCGCCGTAGCGCATTTCATCGTTGGCGCGCTTGATTTCGACCAGCGGCGCGTACAGTTCCTTCTCGATGGCGACCAGGATTTCCTGCTGCGCGACGATGGCGTCCTTGTGTTCGCGGATGCCCGAGGACCATTTCTGTTTGCGGCCGATGACGGTTTCCGCCCACTTCAGGTCGGTCTCGCTGCCCTTCCAGGCCTTGATGAAATCCTTGCGTGGCATCTTGGCGGCGTCCACCGCCAGTTTCAGCACCGCGGCTTCGTGACGGCGGATTTCGCCGATCACTTCGCGCAGACGGCCGAGCAGGGAGTCGGTCTGCACCAGCGGAAACTTCAGGCGCAGCACTTCGTCGGCAATGGCCAGACGCAGCTTCTGCGACCGGCTGTTTTCCAGTCCGTATTTGTCGACGGCTTTGTGGAATTTGGTGGTCAGATCGGCCAGCAGCTGCATGCGGCGCGCCACTTCCAGCGGATCGGGACCGGTTTCGACCACGGCGGTTTCACCGTCGGCGTCGTCTTCCACTTCCACCGCTTCCACCGCCGGCGGCAGTTCCGGCTCGTCGCCTTCCAGATCAAGGAAGCCGATGACCACTTCCGACAGGCGCTTGCGGCCGGCCTTGTGTTCTTCGTAATCGGACAGGATCTGCTGGGCGATCCACGGGAAGTTGGCCAAGCCGGTGTGCAGCTTGTTCAGACCTTCTTCGATGCGCTTGGCGATGACGATTTCGCCTTCGCGGGTCAGCAGATCGACCGAACCCATTTCACGCATGTACATGCGCACCGGATCGGTGGTGCGGCCGGCTTCGTTCTCGAGCGAGGACAACACCGCCACGGCTTCTTCGGCGGCGACCACGTCGACGCTGCTGCCGACGCTACGGCCCGAGAGCAGGAGCGCTTCGATGTCCGGGGCCGACTCGTGCACCACGATGCCCATGTCGTTGATCATGCCGATGATGTTTTCCATCTCGTCGGCGTCGATCAGATCTTCCGGCAGGTGGTCGTTGACGTCGGCCAGGGTCAGGTAGCCCTGATCCACGCCCTTGGCGATGAGTTCCTCGATTTCCGATTTGATATTGCGTGGGGTGGTCATATGCGCTCGTCTGGCCAGGGGTGAGGGGAACCGACTATGATAACAGATTGCCGGTTTTTCTTGGTAACTTATTGAATCTCATTGACTTATGTTTCCAACCAAAAGGTCACCGGGCCGTCGTTGACCAGGCTGACCTGCATGTCGGCACCGAAGCGGCCGGTGGCCACCGGATCATGCCGGCGGCGGACCGCCTCGACCAGGGCGTTGAAACCGGCCAAGGCCTGCTCCGGCGGTGCGGCCGAGGTAAAGCTCGGGCGCAGACCGGAGCGGGTATCGGCGGCCAGGGTGAACTGGCTGACCAGCAACACCCCGCCGGCCACGGCCTGCACCGACAGATTCATCCGGCCCTCGGCATCGCTGAACACCCGGTAGGCCAAAAGACGCTCGGCCATACGCTCAATGGATGCTTCGGTATCGCCGGGCTGCACCGCCACCAAGGCCAACAGGCCGGTATCGATGGCGCCGATGGTTTCGCCCTGCACCGCGACACTGGCCTGTTTAACGCGCTGGATAAGGGCAATCATGCGTTTTCGGGCCGGGGGTTGCGGTGTGTGTCACAGTTAGACCATGAGCTTACCGAAAAGTTCCGCCAATGTCCGGAAAAGGGTGAATCCGTTACACTGGCCCGATGACCCGTTTCGCCTGGTTCGGCCCCATTCTTTACTGCTTCGCAATGCTGATCGGCCTGCTGCCGATGGCGCTGCTGCGCCGTCTTGGCGCCCTATTCGGCTCTGCCGCCTACCGGCTGGACAGCCGTGAAACCCGCATTGCCCGCCGCAATCTGGTCCTGATTCACCCTGAAATCGACGATGCCGCCCGGGAAAACATGACCCGCGCGCTGATGGGCTCGATGGGCCAGGGCCTGATGGAAACCCTGGCCATCTGGACCCGGCCGCGGCCGCGGGTATTGCGCTTGGTGCAGCAGGTCCACGGCGAGACGCATCTGCAGACCGCCTTGGCCCAAGGCCGTGGCGTCCTGCTGGCGGTACCGCATTACGGCAACTGGGAGCTGCTGATTGAATTCATGGCGGCCCGCGGGCCATTCAGCCTGGTTTACAAAGCCTCGGAGAAGGCCGGCCTGGAACGCTTTCTGCAAAAAGCCCGCAGCGGCGCGAATGTGCAGCTGGTGCCGGCCGAAGCCACCGCCATGCGGCCCCTGCTGCGCGCCCTGCAGAACGGTGAAGTGGTCGGCATCACCCCGGACCAGCAACCGCGCAAGGGCGGCGGCGAATTCATTCCCTTCTTTGGACGCCCGGCGCTGACTCTGAGCCTGATTGCGAAACTGGCGCAACGCACCGGTACGCCGGTGCTGTTTGCCTATACCGAACGCCGCGGTGATGGTTTCGATGTGGTGTTCGAAGCCGAGGAGCCGGCCTTGCATGATGCCGATCTGGACATCGCATTGACCGCCATGAACCGGCGCGTGCAGGCCATTGCCGAGCGTGACTTCCGGCAGTACCAATGGACCTACAAACGCTTTAGCATCCGTCAGGATCCGAACACGAAGAGCCCCTACAAATGAATAGCACACTGAATGAGTTGGATGCCGAAGGCTGGAGCGGCCTGGAGCCGGCGGCAAAGCCCTTGATGTTCTGGTTCGGACTGCTGCCGTTCCTGATTCCGATGGTGCCGGCAACCGTTCTTCCTTTGACCCTGATGCCGGGCTGGTGGGGGCTTGCCATTACCCTGCCGGTGGCGGCCGTGTGTCTGTTGCTCGGCATCAGCTTCGCCCGCAACCGCTGGCAGTGCACACGCTGGCGCCTGGATGATAGCGGATTCCGCCTGCGCAAAGGCCGCTGGTGGCAGCAGGAAATTTTCATTCCGCGTTCGCGGGTGCAGCATCTGGATATCCACAACGGCCCGATGGAGCGTTCGCGCGGATTGGCCACGCTGGTGATCCACACCGCCGGCACCGAAAGCCACGCCCTGAAACAGCAGGGCTTCAGCCTGCAGACCGCAACCGATCTGCGCGACGCACTGATTCCGGAACGCCGCCGTGACGACAGCGCCCTCTGAGGCCGTGGTGGAGGCCATTTCCGAACAGCGGCTGCATCCGCTGTCGTGGCTGTTCGAACTGTTCAATGTGCTGCGGCAGTTCATTGTGCCGATCATCATCCTTCTGTTTACCGGACAGGGCGACCGCTATGAACTGTGGGGTCTGCTCGGCGTCGGGGTGATGGTGCCGCTGGCGGTGGCGCGTTATTACAGCTTCCGCTATCGCATTGGTAGCGACCGCATCGTGATCCGCTCCGGTCTGCTGCACAAAACCGTGCGCGATATCGCGTTCACCCGTATCCAGAATGTGACCCTGCATCAGGGCCTGCTGCACCGGCTGATGAACGTGGCGGAAGTGCGCCTGGAAACCGGCGGCGGCGAAGACAAGGAAGAAGGCCGCATGCGCGTGCTCGGCTTTACCGAAGCCCAAGCCCTGCAAGGCATCATCCGCAGCTCGGAACTGCCCGCAAGTTCGGTTGATGCCGAAGCATCCGCGGCCGAAGAACAGGTGCTGCTGCAATTGCCGACCCGCGAACTGCTCAAACTCGGGCTGATCTCGAACAAGGGTATGCTGTTGGTGGCGGCCGGCATCGGCGGCGCCTATCAATTCAACTGGAAACTGCCGCAGGCGGTTTTCGAGAATGTCGGTGGCTGGCTGATGAATCACCGCGAGGACCTCGGAAGCGGCCCGGGGGCCTATGTGCTGGGCGGCATGCTGGTGCTGCTGGCGGCGTTCACCTTGCTGCGCCTGATTTCGATGCTGCAGGCAATACTGCATTATCACGGCTTCATGCTCAGCAGCGATGCGCATCGGCTGTCGATTACGCGGGGTTTGCTGAGCCGTTTCAACGGCTCGCTGCCGCGTACCCGAATCCAAGCCT
>CAJAPA010000184.1 GCA_903942465.1 uncultured Gammaproteobacteria bacterium | reverse complement strand
TAGCTGGCGCGGGTGAAGAAGCCCCAGTCGCGGTAGGTCAATTCCAGCTCGGAGGTGACCTTGAAAGCGTTCGAGAAGGCATCGCCTTTTTCGTATTTGATGTTGCCGTCGTCACGGTTGCCGGAGAAACGGCCTGGAGCGGCGATCTGCGCGGCAGAACCCGGGAAAGCACCCAAACCGGCCAACGGGCCCGGCAGCGTCTGGCCCTGCAGGGCGATCAACGGATTGATGGTGGCTTTACCAATCAGGCCTTCGGCCGGATCTTCGGTGCGGATGGAAATACCGTAAGAAACGGTGGTGTCCAAGCTGCCCTTCAGCTCGCCATTCTCGAACTCAAAAGCCTGTGCCATCGGCGCCGCGAACAGGCCAAGGGCGACGGCCGCGGCGAGCGGCGAGCGTTGCACGAAACGTTGCATTTTCTTCATGGGTGTATTTCCAGTTATTGTTGAATGTGGAGTCCGTATCTTCCGCAGCAACCGTATTTCCCGACCTCTTCGGAAACAAACGGGCACTGCAAAAATCATCACGACGGCAAGCACTCGACAAGCCATTTCGGGCAATTAGAGTGTTTTGTCTAATGCAGTATTAAATATTCGTTAGAAAAGCGCAATACCCCCTCGTATGGAGGTCCGGCCGGGGGGGTCAGGCCGGCGGATGCACCGGCAGGACCCGGCGCAGGATGAGGTAGCCGGCCACCGCCGACAGCAAGGAGCCGCCCAGAATGCCCAGGCGGTGGCTGAGCTGGTAGTCCACATGCTCCGGGCCGAAGGACAGGGAGCCGACAAACAGGCTCATGGTGAAGCCGATGCCGCAGAGCGTGGCCATGCCGAACAGGGCCTTCCAGCTGATGGCGCGGTCCAGCTTGGCGATTTTCAAGCGGGTGCAGGCCCAGATGAAGCCGAAAACCCCGATTTGCTTGCCCAGGAACAGGCCGGCGGCTATGCCCAGCGGTACCGGGGCCAGCAGGTCCTTCGGGCCCAGACCGGCCAAGGGCACGCCGGCATTGGCAAAGGCAAAAATCGGCAGGATGGCAAAAGCCACCCAAGGGTGCAGGGCATGCATGAGCTGCTCGGAGGAGCCGTCCTTGCTGCCCTTGCCGAGGGGAATCATGAGCCCGAGAATGACCCCGGCGATGGTGGCGTGCACCCCGGAATTGAGCACGGCCAGCCAGAGCAGGATGCCGATGAACAGGTAAAGGCCCAGATTGGCGACCTTGAAGCGGCTCATGGTCGCCAGAACGCCGGTCAAGGCCAGCGCGGTCACCAGCCCGACCACCGACAGCTGATCGGTGTAGAACACCGCAATGATAATGATGGCACCCAGATCATCGGCCACGGCGATGGCCAACAGCAGCATTTTCAGGGCCATCGGCACCCGGGAACCCAGCAAGGACAGGATGCCGAGCGCGAACGCGATATCGGTCGCGGCCGGAATGGCCACGCCATGCAGTGCCGCCGGGTCGCCGGCATTCATACCGGCATAGATCAGCATCGGCACGGCCATGCCGCCGATGGCCCCGATGACCGGCAGGGTGATATTGGCCTTGTCGGCAAACTGGCCTTCGACCAGCTCACGCTTGAGCTCCATGCCGACCACCAGGAAAAAAACTACCATCAGACCGTCGTTGATCCAATGCGAGACCGATTTATCCAGCGCCAGATGGCCGAAGCCAATACGGAAGTGGGTATGCAACCACGTCTGGTAGTCGCCGGCCAGTGCCGAATTGGCCACCACCATCGCCACCACCGTGGCCAACACCAGCACGATGCCGCCTGCGGCCTCCATCTTCATGAAGGCATTCAGTCCGGCCAGCGCGCGCCGGTGCATGGCGAGCGATTCGGGCGATTCAGGGAGCAATGGCTGCATAGCGACATCCTGTGGGTTCAGGCGATTATAATCGCTAAAAATCACGGATGCCGCGATGACACCGATTACCCGATTTTTCCGATGGCTCGGTCCGCTGGCGGCGCTTTGCGCATATGCACTGGCCCACCTGTCCGGAATGCCGTTTGCTTTTGCCGCCACACTGGCATTGACCGTCCTGTGCGCCGTCTGGTGGATGAGCGAAGCTGTCGATCCGGCATTCACCGCGCTGCTTCCGCTGGGTCTGCTGCCGGTGCTTGGCATTCTGGATACCAAACAAGTGGCGCAGAGCGTGGGCAACGAACTCATTCTGCTGCTGATGGGCGGCTTCATGCTGTCGCGGGCCCTGGAACGCTCCGGCGCCCATCGGCGTCTGGCCTTCGCACTGGTACGCTCGGTCGGCGGACATTCCGGACGCGGTTTGATCTTCGGTTTCGTGCTGGCGACCGGCCTGATCAGCATGTGGATCTCGAATACCGCGACCACGCTGATCATGTTGCCGGTGGCTTATGCCGTGATCGAGCACTATAAAGATCCGCGTCTGGCCACACCCCTGGTGTTGGCCATCGCCTATGCCGCCAGTATCGGTGGCCTGGGCACGCCGATCGGTTCGCCACCGAATCTGGTATTCATGCAGCAGTACCAGCAGGCCACCGGCATGGCCTACGATTTCGGCGATTGGATGCAGGTCGGCGTGCCGATTCTCCTGATTCTGCTGCCGGTGCTGGCCTTCGGTCTGTCGCGCAATCTGAAAAACAGCCCCGCGGCGGTACTGCCGGAAATGGGCACCTGGAGCGCCGCTGAAAAACGGGTGCTGGCGATTTTCGGACTGACCGCGCTGGCCTGGATTACCCGCGCCGCCCCCTTTGGCGGCTGGAGTGACGGGTTGAATCTGCCCGGCGCCAACGATGCCAGCGTGGCCTTGTTGGCGGTGGCGCTGATGGCGGTGGTGCCCTCGGGCAATGCCGAAAAGGAACCCTTGCTGACCTGGGATGCGGCCATGCGCATTCCCTGGGGCGCCTTGCTGCTGTTTGCCGGCGGCATCGCGCTGGCCACGGCGTTCCAGGAAAGCGGCATCAGCGATGCCATCAGCCGATCGCTGGCGTCTTATGGCCACCTGCCGGTGCTGATGATGATGGTGATCATCATTGCCTGCGTGGTGTTGCTTTCCGAAATTGCCAGCAATACCGCAACCGCGGTGCTGTTGATGCCGATCCTGGCCGCCGCCGCCAAAGGCCTGAATATTGAACCGGCGCTGCTGATGCTGCCGGCCGCCATGGCCGCCAGCATCGGCTTCATGCTGCCGGTGGCCACGGCGCCGAACGCCATCGCCTACGGCTCGGGCTTCGTGCGCAGCCGGGACATGCTGCGCGAAGGACTGTGGCTGGATATCGTCAGCGTGCTGGTGGTATGCGCCGTGTGCTGGGCAGTGCTGATTTAAGAAAAGGCGCCGAAGCGCCTTTTCCTTTTCGCCCGAAATACTTTATTTCTTTTTCGGAATGTACAAATCGGTGATGCTGCCATCGAATACTTCGGCCGCCATCGCCACGGTTTCGCTGAGCGTCGGATGCGGATGGATGGTGTGGCCGATGTCGGCTGCTTCGCAGCCCATTTCGATGGCCAGCGCGATTTCGGCAATCAGATCACCGGCATGCGAACCGACGATACCGGCACCGATGATGCGGTGCGTGGCCGGATCAAACAACAGCTTGGTGAAGCCTTCGGTACGGCCAATGCCAATGGCGCGGCCCGAGGCCGCCCACGGGAACTTGCCGACTTCATACGCAATGCCTTTGGCCTTGGCTTCGGTTTCGGTCAAACCCACCCAGGCGATCTCCGGATCGGTGTAAGCCACCGAGGGAATCACGCGCGCGACCCATTCCTTTTTGTGGCCGGCGGCCACTTCAGCCGCGACTTTGGCTTCATGCGTGGCCTTGTGCGCCAGCATCGGCTGACCGACCAGATCGCCGATGGCGAAAATATGCGGCACATTGGTACGCATCTGCTTATCGACCGCGATGAAGCCGCGCTCAGAAACCTGCACTCCGGCATTCTCGGCCTTGAGCTTGCCGCCGTTCGGGCTACGGCCGACAGACACCAGCACGCGCTCGTAGTCCTTGCCCTCGGGTACTGTTGCACCTTCGAATTCGGCCGTCAGCGCTTTCTTGCCGGCGGTCACTTTCAGCACTTTGCAGGAGGTATGAATCGCTACACCGCGCTTTTTCAGCAAGGTCTGCAGCGGCTTGACCATATCCGGATCGGCGCCCGGCATCAGCTGCTCCATGAATTCAACCACGGTCACCGCGCTGCCCAGCGCGGAATACACGCAGGCCATTTCCAATCCGATAATGCCGCCGCCGACCACCAGCAGACGCTTGGGCACATCGGCCAGCATCAGCGCATCGGTGGAGTCCATCACCCGCGGATCGTCCCACGGAAAGGCCGGTAGTTTCACCGGCTGAGAACCGGCAGCGATGATGCCTTGGGCGAAGTCGATGGTTTCCACGCCATTGGCTGTCGTTACCGACAGGCGGTTGGCGGAAGCGAACTCGGCAACACCAGTCACCGTGCGTACTTTGCGCTGCTTGGCCATGCCGGCGATGCCCTTGCTGAGCGTGCCGACGGTTTTTTCCTTGTGCGCGCGCAGCTTGTCCAGATCGATTTTGGCGGCGCCGAAGTCCAAACCGATATCGGCCACGTGTTTGACTTCTTCGATGACATTGGCGGCATGCAGCAGCGCTTTCGAAGGGATGCAGCCGACATTGAGGCAGACGCCGCCGAGCTGTGCGTAGCGCTCGACCAGAATCACATCCATGCCCAGATCGGCGGCACGGAAGGCGGCCGTGTATCCGCCCGGGCCGGAACCGATGACCACCAGCTGGCAGCTGTGATCGGCATCGCCTTTCGGCGCCGGTGCGGCCTTGGGTGCAGGCGTGGCAGGTACTGGCGCGGATTTTGGCGCTGGCGCAGCGGGCGTTGCCGTTGGCGCAGGCACTGCGGCGGGCTCACCGGCCGCTTCGAGCAGGGCGATGACATCGCCCTCGCTGAGGGTGTCACCGAGTTTGACTTTCCACTGTTTGAGCACGCCGCCGGCGCTGGCCGGCACTTCCATGGTGGCTTTGTCGGATTCCAGCGTGAGCAGGCCCTGATTGCTGACGACGGTGTCGCCTTCTTTCACCAGGAGTTCGATGACGGCAGCACTGCCGCCGATATCGGGGACTTTCAGTTCAATGGCAGCCATGGCGTCAGACCAGCAGGCGGCGCAGATCGGCGAGGACCTGAACCATGTAGACGGTGAAACGGGCGGCGGCGGCACCGTCGATGACGCGATGGTCGTAAGACAGCGATAGCGGCAGCATCAGTTTCGGTGCGAATTCCGCGCCGTTCCAGACCGGTTTGGTCTGCGCTTTGGAAACCCCCAGAATGGCGACTTCCGGCGCATTGATGATCGGCGTGAAGGCCGTGCCGCCGATACCGCCGAGCGAGGAAATGGTGAAGCAGCCCCCCTGCATGTCGGCGCCGGTCAGTTTCTTCTCGCGGGCTTTGACGCTGATCGCGGCCAGTTCGTGCGAGAGTTCGATCAGTCCCTTCTGGTCGCAGTCGCGGATGACCGGAACTACCAGACCGTCCGGCGTATCGACCGCGATGCCGATGTGGAAGTACTGCTTGAGCACCAGATTGTCGCCATCAAGCGAGGCATTGAAGGCCGGGAATTTCTTCAAGGCCGCCACCGCGGCTTTGATCAGGAACACCAGCGGGGTCACTTTCACGTCTTTATGTTCTTCGCCAAGCTTTTTGCGGAAAAGCTCCATCTCGGTGATATCGGCCTCGTCGAACTGGGTCACGTGCGGAATCATCGCCCAGTTGCGGGCCAGATTGGCGCCGGACAGTTTCTTGATGCGCGACAGCGGTTCGCTGGTGATGGGGCCGAACTTGCTGAAATCGACCTGCGGCCAGGGAATCAGATTCAGGCCACTGCCACTGCCTGCCGCAGGCGCACCGCCGGCCAAGGCCGCCTTTACGAACTGCTGCACATCGTCTTTACTGATGCGGCCACCGCGTTCGCTGCCTTTGACCTGCGCCAGATCGACGCCGAGTTCGCGCGCGAACACGCGTACCGCAGGACTGGCATAGGGCACTTTGCCGGGAACCAGTTCGCCGTTGTCGGGCGAATGCACGGCCGCTTTGGCAGCAGGCGCCGGAACGGCGGCGGCCACTGGCGCGGGCTTCGCGGCTTCGGCAGGCTTGGCCGGTGCAGGAGCGGCGGCAGGAGCCTGCGCCGATGCGGAAGCGGCCGCCGCAACCCGGATGCGGGCGACCAAGTCGCCGGCCGAGAGTTCATCGCCGAGCTTGGCGATGATTTCGACGATTTCACCGGCAACCGGCGACGGCACTTCCATGGTGGCTTTATCCGACTCGAGGGTCAGCAGGCCTTGGTCCTTTTTCACGGTCTCGCCGACTTTCACCAGCAGCTCGATGACCGGCACGCCGGAATCGCTGCCGAGGTCGGGGACACGCGCTTCGATCACTTCAGACATAACTCACCCAAATGGAATACCCGGGCTATTGTCGCCCGAACCGGAGCCCTTGCCAATGGCTGTGGCGGCCAAAAAAATCCCGCCGAAGCGGGAGGGAGAGGAAATACGGGGGATCCGGTGTTTGCCGAGGTCTATTTGACACTGAGAAAGTCGATTGGCTTATCGTTGGGCAGTCGGACTTCCAGGGCGTTGTCGAGGGCATCCATACGCTGAATACGTTTGCACATGCCGTCGGCCAGCGGCTCGAGGGCCTTGGCGCGCGCATCGATGCGGGCATCGAGGTCCTTGTCCATGGCATCCATGCGGGCTTCCATGGCCGCGGCTTTTTCCTCGCCGGCGAACATGGCCTTCATCGCGAAGCCCAGCGCGCTGCCGACGATGTCGGGGACGAACTCGGTGACGATCGGTTCGACGATGCCGCGCATCGACTGGTCGTTGAAGATCGGCAAGCGGGCCGGATCATTGGCAGAAGCCACGGCTTTTGCGCGGACCTTGTCGTATTCCGTGGATTTTTCGGGGTCACCGGAAAGCGCTGCGGAAACCGCGCCGAGGGCATCGAAGGCGATATTGACGGCCTCGGTGACCACCTTGCGGGACTCCGGCACCAACAGGCGAAGTTCCGCCTCGAAATCTTCAATCCGCTTCTGGTCGGCGGCCGACAATGACGCCTGCTTACCGTTGATGAACAACTGTCCGCCACCCAGCACCAGTCGCGTGTTGCGGCCATCGGTATTCTCGAACACGAAGGCCTGGCCGCTCATGCTGACCTGATAATCGGACCGGGCGTCGCAACTGACCTTGATATCGGTGCTGGTGTTTTCGGCGGAAATCGGTGCGCTGACCAGCAAGCTGGTGGCCAGTGTTGCGGTGACGAATAGCGGGGAGGTGCGCATCAGTTCTGTCTCTCAGGTAGATGATTCCAGTTTAGGGCAGCGGCCGCTGCCTGCCATGTGCCGATGGTTGGCATGACTTTCGTCATGAACCAGGCCAGGCTTTGCATTAGAATGGAGTGACCCTGAAGGCGGACACCATGCGCGAATTCATCCGGAACCACACCCTGCTCTGCCTGATGCTGCTGGCCGGCATCTGGGCGCTGTCCTTCCAAGGCAGCCGCGGCCTGATGGAGCCGGACGAGGGCCGCTACACCAATGTCGCCCTGCAGATCCTGCAGCATGATGACTGGCTGTCGCTGTACCGCAACCAGGACAGCCTGCACTTCACCAAGCCGCCACTCACCAACTGGTCGATTGCCGCCTCGGTGGCGGCCTTCGGCCACAACGAATGGGCCGTGCGTCTGCCCATGGCATTGGCCTTCATTCTGCTGGTTTATCTGGCCTATCGCCTCGGGCGTGTGTTCGTGCCGTCACGGCCCTGGTTGCCGGCCTTGTTCATTCCGGCCTCGCCGCTGCTGCTGCTGGCCGCCAATTGGGTGAATACCGACACTGTGCTGGCGGTCATGACCACGCTGGCCATGACCTGCTATGCCCAGTATCGGTTCGGCGGCGGCAACCGCCGCTGGCTGGATGCGATGTGGTGGGCCTTCGGCCTGGCGTTCATGACCAAGGGACCACCCGGTCTGCTACCGCTGCTGGCCATCGTGGCCTTCGCGCTCTGGCACCGCGACGGCCGCGCGCTGCTGCGTCCGCTCGGCATCATCGGCTTCGCACTCATTGGATTGACCTGGTACGCCGCGGTCATTCAACGCCATCCGGGGCTGCTCGATTATTTCCTCGGCCATGAGGTGGTCGCCCGCATCGCCACCGATACCCATAACCGCAACAGCCAATGGTACGGCCCGTTCACGCAGTTTCTGCCGACGCTATTGCTTGGCACCCTGCCGGCCCTGCTCGCCATCGCGATTTTCCGGAAACACAGCACCGAACCGGTCGCCGATCGTGAACAAAGCCGGTTTCTCTGGCTCTGGTTTCTGCTGCCCTTGTTGGTGTTCAGTCTGGCGCAATCGCGGCTGCCCCTGTATGTGCTGGGCCTGACGGTTCCGGCGCTTCTCCTGCTGAGCAGGCGTCTGGAAGGGGTAAGCTTCGGGCGCGGCACCGTCATCGCCATGGTGGTCTGGCTGGTCGCGATGCTGGCCCTCAAAGGCATGCTGCCGCTTGCCTTGGATGATCATGACAAGGACTCGCGCGCCTTCGCCGAGGAGATACGGCCGATGCTTCCGGGCAAGCCGGAGCAGATCATCTTCGTTGAAGACATGTCGCGCAACGGCCTGAACCTGTATTTCGATGCCGATATCAAGAAAGTCTCGTTCACCCCGCGACCGAAACCGATTTCCGATTCCTCCTACGATTCCAGCCTCGCCGAAGAACTGGCGCTCGCGCCGGACCGGCGCGTGTTCATCTTCAAACGCGAAATCGAAACGCGTTATCTGGCGGAGACCGCCCAGGCCGGAATCCAGCCCATCAAGCTCGGCGAATGGATTGAGGGCCAAAAGCCCGGTCCGCGCGACCGCATGCTGTATGTATTACCCGGGGACTTTCCGCAAGCGCAATAAAAAATCGGCCCGAATGGGCCGATTTTCTGGGTGTCCCGCAAATCACTTCTGGGCGGGGGCAGCGCGCGACGGCACCGGATAGCGGGTGTAGATCTGCGAAACGGCATACTGGATGGCAGCGCCCGGATTTTCCATGGCCTTCTTGCTCAGGGTGCCTTCGAGCACGCCTTCCCAGATCAGCTCCTTGCGCGTGGTATCGACGATGTCGACGCTGACGGTACCGACCTTGTAATTGCGGGTTTCGACATCGGATCCGTACACCGGAATACCCAGGCCGTAACCGAAACCGCCACGGTAACCGTAGTAGCCCATGGTCATGGTCGGGCTGCTGTAGGTTTCGCTGCGGTTTTCGATGTTGGAGTAGAAGTTGACCTGCAGATCCGGATTGTTGGCATCGTAAACGTAGCCACGGGCCGCCATTTCATTCTGGACCGCATTCTTGAAATGTCCGGTGATCATGGTGGAATAACCGGCCTTGTCGGTCGCCAGCGGGGTGACCCAACCGTAGGTTTTGTAGGATGTGAAATCCACATTCGGACGCGACTGACTGCTGATGCTGGGCTGGCTGGCGCAACCGGCCAGGCTCAGGGCGGATCCGAACAGGACGGCTTTGAGCAAAAGGGACTTCATAAACACCTCGGTCGATTCAGGGAAATTTCCGCACGCATGCGGTCGGACGGGACTCGTCCGGCGCCCTTACTTTATCGGATAGCGTGTGAAATTGCCAAGCCCGCCGGCCCGGAACCCGATTATCAGGGCCGTTCCGATTCCGGCAGGCCGGCTTCATGACGGGCCAGATAAATCCCGCTGGCGACAATGATGGCGGCGCCGATGAAGACCCGCGCCTCCGGCAGGACCTGCCAGATCAGTGCATCCAAGCCCAGCGCCCAGGCCAGAGCCGAATACTCGAAGGGCGTGACCGTGGCCGCCGGCGCGATGCGGAATGCCTCGGTAATGGTGAGCTGGCCGAAGAAGCCGGTCACCGCCAAGGCCGCCAAGGGCAGCAGATGCCGGCGTTCCACCGGCACCCATTCCGGAACGGCCAGCAGGCCGGCCAACACGGCGATGCCGGCCATCGCCCACCAAATCATACTTTCGGTACTATCGGTCCGGCTCAGAAGACGGACGCTGATGGCCGAAACCGCGTAGCACAGGGCCGCGGCAAGAATGGCCAGTCCGGCCAGACTGACCAGCCCGGTACCGGTCGGCTTGAGCACCACCAGCACGCCGAGCAGACCGACGCCGATGGCGATCCAGCTGGCGCGCGCGACTTTTTCGCCGAGCAGAGGAATGGACAGGGCCGCAATGGCGAACGGCGAGATGTAGAAAATCGCATAGGCTTCGGTCAGCGGCAGACGCTTGATGGCATAGATGAACAGGGTCAGCATCAGCACCCCTAGACCGACCCGCAGCAGATGCAGGGGCCAGCGCACCCGCCAAAGCGAGGCCCAGGCGCCGCGCCAGTGCACATAAAGCAGAATCAGCGGCAGCGAGCTCATGGCCCGCAGGGCCGTGACCTGCATGGGCGGAAAATCGGCGGTCAGTTCCTTCATCACCGCATCCATCAGGCTGAAGAACAGACAGGCCAGCAGCATCATCAGGATGCCGCGGCGTTTGTTGTCGTTTTTGGCATCATGGGACATGCCTCATGATTGCACATCCTCCCCTGCCGAGTCACACTAGCGTCATTCTTTCCGGAGGATCTATGCCCTCGTTCGACATCGTTTCCGAAGTGGACAGTCACGAACTGACCAATGCCATCGACATCGCCAACCGCGAGCTGAAGAATCGTTTCGACTTCAAGAATGTGGACGCTTCGTTCACGCTCGAGAAATTCGTGGTGACCCTGCAGGCCCCGAGCGATTTCCAGGTCCAGCAGATGCTCGACATCCTGAAGGCCCGTCTGATCGCGCGTGGCATCGATGCCCGTTGCATGGACATCGGCGAGCCGGAGGTGAACCTGGCCACGGCCAAGCAGAAAGTCACGCTGAAGTCCGGCATCGAGCAGAAGACCGCCAAGAAAATCGCGGCCGCCTTGAAAGAAGGCAAGCTCAAGGTCGATTCCCAGATCAACGGCGACAAGCTGAAGGTGATGGGCAAGAAACGCGATGACCTGCAGGAAGCCATTACCCTGCTGAAATCCAAGGATTTCGAACTGCCACTGCAGTTCGAGAACTTCCGCGACTGACCGCTGGCGCGCCGTGAGTGACGTCTATTACATGCTGGTGGTTGCAGGTACGCTGCAGTCTGCAGTTCCGGTGATTTCCCTGATTGCCTATCTGCCGCAGTGGAAGAAACTGATCGACACCAAATCCAGCCGGGATCTGTCCTTGCGCTCCTGGTCAATCTGGATCGTGTCTTCCTCGATTTCGCTGTTCTATGCCGTAGCGCTTTATCGTTACACCGGCAAGGGCGTTCCACTGGTGTTCGCTTCCGCCGCCGGGCTGCTGTTCGTGCTGATTACCGTTTATCTGACCGCCCGTTACCGCAGCAGGAGCGAGCCACCCTCGATTTGAACCCAAAAAAAAGCGGCCCGTTGGCCGCTTTTCTGTACGGCGGGGAATTACGGAATCAGTACGCTGTCAATCACGTGAATCACGCCGTTGCTGGCCTTGATATCGGTGGCGGTGACGGTGGCATCGTTGATCTTGACATCGTGATGGCCGGCCGTGATTTTGACCGCTTTACCATTGACGGTATCGGCGCTTTTCAGTTTGACCACATCGGCGGCGGTGACTTTACCGGCAACCACGTGATAGGTCAGGATGGCGGTCAGCTTGGCTTTGTTTTCCGGCTTCAGCAGGCTTTCCACGGTACCGGCCGGCAGTTTGGCGAAAGCGGCATTGGTCGGTGCGAACACGGTGAACGGGCCGGCCGAATTCAGGGTATCCACCAGGC
>CAJAPA010000183.1 GCA_903942465.1 uncultured Gammaproteobacteria bacterium | reverse complement strand
CGGATACGGCCCTGCTTGTCGACTTCCAGCACCTTCACTTTCACGATATCGCCTTCCTTGAGTTTATCGGACACTTTCTCGACGCGCTCGTTGGAAATCTGCGACACGTGGACCAGGCCGTCTTTGCCCGGAGCGATGGTGACGAATGCGCCGAAGTCCATGATCTTGGCGACCTTGCCTTCATAGATGCGGCCCGGCTCGACGTCGGAGGTGATCGACTCGATGCGGGCACGGGCGGCTTCGGCAGCGGCATTGTTGACCGAGGCGATGGTGATGGTGCCGTCGTCCTGGATGTCGATCTGGGTACCGGTTTCCTTGGTGATGGCCTGGATGACCGAACCGCCCTTGCCGATCACTTCGCGGATCTTGTCCGGATGGATCTTCAGGGTCAGCAGACGCGGCGCGAATTCCGACATTTCGGCACGCGGCGTCGACAGGGCTTTCGCCATTTCGCCGAGGATGTGCAGACGGCCCTGTTTGGCCTGGTCGAGCGCGATGCGCATGATTTCTTCGGTGATGCCTTCGATCTTGATATCCATCTGCAGTGCGGAAATGCCCTGCTCGGAACCGGCCACTTTGAAATCCATGTCGCCGAGGTGATCTTCGTCACCCAGGATATCGGACAGCACCACGAAATCGCCGCCTTCCTTGACCAGACCCATGGCGATACCGGCCACCGGGGCTTTCAGCGGAATACCGGCGTCCATCATGGCCAGCGAGGAACCGCAGACCGAGGCCATCGAGGAGGAACCGTTGGATTCGGTGATTTCCGAAACGCAGCGGATGGTGTACGGGAATTCTTCCATGTTCGGCATGACGGCCATGACGCCGCGCTTGGCCAAGCGGCCGTGGCCGATTTCACGACGCTTCGGCGCACCGAAACGACCGCACTCGCCCACCGAGTACGGAGGGAAGTTGTAATGGAACATGAAGTTTTCTTTGTATTCACCGGACACGGCATCGATGATCTGGCCGTCACGGGCGGTACCGAGGGTAGCCACCACCAGTGCTTGGGTTTCACCACGGGTGAACAGGGCCGAACCGTGGGTACGCGGCAGCACCGAGGTGCGCACGCTGATCGGACGCACGGTGGTGAGATCGCGGCCGTCGATGCGGACCTTGGTCTTCAGCACGGAAGCGCGCATGGTTTCGTATTCGAGCTCGCCGAATTCCTTCGACAGTTCGGCACCGACCCAGCCATTGGCTTCGGCGTCGGCTTTCAGGCCTTCCATCACCTCGGCTTTGATCTTGGAGATGGCGTCACGGCGTTCCAGCTTTTCGCGGATGGCGAAAGCGGCTTCCAGACGGTTGCCGACGGCGGTTTTGAGCGCGGCGATCATGGCCTCGTTCTTGGCCGGAGCCTGCCAAGTCCACTTGCTGACGCCGACTTCGGCAACCAGTTCGTTGATGGCATTGATGACGGTCTGCATCTGCTGATGGCCGAACATGACGGCACCCAGCATCTGCTGTTCGGACAGCAGCGCGGCTTCCGATTCCACCATCAGCACGGCACCGGCGGTACCGGCGACGACCAACTCGAGCTGCGAGGTCGCCAGTTCGGCGGCGGTCGGGTTCAGGATGTACTGGCCGTTGGCGAAACCGACCTTGGCGGCGCCGATCGGGCCGTTGAACGGCGCGCCGGACAGGGCCAGGGCGGCGGAGGCGCCGATCAGGGCCGGGATGTCGCCGTCGACTTCCGGATTCATCGACACCACGGTGGCGATGATCTGCACTTCGTTGCGGAAACCTTCCGGGAACAGCGGACGGATCGGACGGTCGATCAGGCGGGAAATCAGGGTTTCCTTCTCGGTGGCACGGCCTTCACGCTTGAAGAAGCCGCCCGGGATACGGCCGCCGGCATAGAATTTTTCCTGGTAGTCGACGGTGAGCGGGAAGAAATCCATGCCCTCGCGCTGCGACTTGGCGGCCACGGCGGTGACCAGGACCACGGTGCCTTCGACGCTGACGATGACCGAACCACTGGCCTGACGCGCGATTTCACCGGTTTCGATGCTGACTTGATGCTTTCCGTATTGGAAGGTTTTCACGATTTTTGCCACTGTATTATCCTCTTTGATTTCCGCGAGACAGGCCACATGCCCGCCTTTGATGTGCTGCAAAAAACAACGCGGCGCCGAAGCGCCGCGTTGGGTGGTTAGCGACGTAAGCCGAGGCGCTGAATCAGGGCCTGGTAACGTTCGCTGTCTTTCTTTTTCAGATAGGCCAGCAGGCTGCGGCGCTGGTTCACCATTTTCAGGAGACCGCGGCGCGAATGGTGGTCTTTCTTATGGGTCTTGAAGTGCTCGGAAAGGTCTTCGATGCGGGCGGTCAACAGGGCGACCTGGACTTCCGGGGAGCCGGTATCGTTGGCGGCGCGTTTGTGCTCGCCGATGACTTTGCTGGTATCAATGGACATGTCTATTCTCTATGAAGATGCGAATTCGGCAGAAGCGCAGGCTGCGCAACCGCCATAACCGCCGGTTAAAGGAGCTTCGGCCGGAGGGCCCGAAGCCCGCATATTATACTCGATTCAATCAGTTAGTGGGGTTAAATCGCTTCAATTGATGGCCGCCCAGCGGAACAGACGCTGAACCGTGAGATCCCCTTCGGCGCTGATGCCGGCCAGACCGAGCGGCAAACCCTCGACATTGCACAGCTGTACACGCTCACTGGCCGCAAAAGGCTCCGGAATCCGGATTTTCTGGCCCATGCCGACACGTCGGGCCTGATCGTCATCCAATACCAGACGGGGCACCGCGACCAAGGCCTCGGCCACAGGGTGCAGAACGGCATCCAGCTCCGGCAGCCCCTGCTCCGCAAGCGCCTGAAGCCCGTCCAGGGTCCATAGAGGGAGCACCTGGAACGGCTCGACCCAAAGCCGGCGCAGGGCCGTGACATGGGCGCCACAGCCCAGTGCTTCGCCCAAATCGCGAATCAGACTACGGATATAGGTTCCCGAACCGCAGGTCACCCGCAGGCTGAATTGAGCCGGTTCCAGCGTCAACAGCTCGATGCCATGGATGCGGACCGGACGCGCGGGCAGATCGATCACATCACCGCGCCGCGCCTTCAGATACATCGGCTCACCGCCCTGCTTGAGCGCGGAATATACCGGAGGAACCTGCATGATTTCGCCGGTGAATCGGGGTAACAGGGCGCCCAGCTGCTCGCGGGTATGACTACCTATCGGTCGATGGCGCAGGACCAGTCCGTCGGCATCGTCGGTATCGGTGGTCGTGCCCAAGGCGGCGCTGACTTCATAGGCTTTGTCGTTACCGAGAAGCAGCCCGGCAACCTTGGTGGCCTCGCCCAGACAGATCGGCAACACCCCGGTGGCCAGCGGATCCAGTGCACCGGTATGGCCGGCTTTCTCGGCACGGAACAGATTGCGGACTTTCTGCAAGGCCTGATTGGACGTCATGCCCTGGGGTTTATCGAGCAGAAGCAGGCCATCGACCGGGCGTCGGGCAAAGGTGAATTGTGTGTTTTTCATGCCGGAAAAAACCGCCCGGAGGCGGTCAGGGCGATTCGGGTTTCGGGCTATCGCGCAGCAGCTGCTCGATGCGCTCGCCCTTGTCGACCGAATCGTCGTAATGGAAATGCAGCTCGGGCACATGCCGCATCTTGACCGCATGGGCCAGCTGGAAGCGCATTTCAGGCGCCAGTTCGTTCAAGGCCTTGACCGCGGCCTTGGACGACTCCGCCAGCAACGCGGTCACGAACACCTTGGCATGCGCCATGTCGCGGGTGAGTTCGACATCGGACACGCTCAGCGACGGCAGGCCGTGCTCGCGCACGGTGGCATGCACGATCTGACCCAGCTCGCGGCGGAGCTGGGCGGAGACGCGGTCGGTCCGGTGGAAGCTCTTCTTCGCCATCAGAGGCTGCGCGCCACTTCGATGCGTTCGAAGCATTCGATCTGGTCGCCCGGCTTGACATCGTCGTAGGCCTTCACCGCGATGCCGCATTCGGTACCGCTGCGGACTTCCTCGACGATGTCCTTGAAGCGGCGCAGGCTTTCCAGCTCGCCTTCGAACACCACCACGCTGTTGCGCAGCACGCGGATCGGCTTGTTGCGCTTGACCGTACCCTCGATGACCAGCGAACCGGCCACGGCACCGAACTTGGAGCTGCGGAACACGTCGCGGACTTCGGCGATACCGATGATTTCCTCGCGGATCTCGACGCCGAGCAGACCGGACGCGACCTGTTTGACCTGATCGATGACGTCATAGATGATCGAGAAGTAACGCAGGTCGATGCCGTTGCTTTCGATGATGCGGCGCGCCGAGGCATCGGCACGCACATTGAAGCCGATGACCACGGCCTTGGATGCTGCCGCCAGTGTGGCGTCAGATTCGGTGATGCCGCCGACGCCGGAGGAAATCACGTTGATGCGGATGGACTCGTTGGACAGTCCGGTCAGGGAATCCCGCAATGCTTCGACGGAACCCTGCACGTCGGCTTTGACCAGGATATTGAGGACCTGCTGGCCCTGGCCGGCGCCCATCTGGGCCATGACGTCTTCCATGCGCGAGCCCGGCTGTTTGACCAGACGCGATTCACGACGTTTGATTTCGCGCTGCTGGGCTACTTCCTTGGCCAGACGCTCGTCGGCCACGACGACGAAGTCGTCACCGGCATCCGGCACGCCGGAAAGACCGAGCACCTGCACCGGAATCGACGGACCGGCGGTTTCGGTCTGCTTGCCGTTTTCATCGAACAGCGCGCGCACGCGGCCATACTGCAGGCCGCTGACCAGATAATCGCCTTTCTTGAGCGTGCCTTCCTGCACAAGAACAGTGGCGACCGGACCACGGCCCTTGTCGAGCGAGGATTCGATGACCACACCTGTGGCGCGGGCATCGACGGTGGCTTTCAATTCCAACAACTCGGCCTGGACCAGAATCGATTCCAGCAGGTTGTCGACGCCGTCGCCGGTTTTGGCCGATACCGGCACGAACTGGACGTCGCCGCCCCACTCTTCCGGCACCACTTCCAATTTGACCAGACCCTGTTTGACGTTGTCGGGATTGGCTTCGGACTTGTCCATCTTGTTCATGGCCACAATCAGCGGCACCTTCGCGGAACGGGCATGTTCGACCGCTTCGATGGTCTGCGGCATGACGCCGTCGTCGGCGGCAACCACCAACACCACGATATCGGTCAGCTTGGCGCCGCGGGCACGCATTGCGGTGAATGCCGCATGGCCGGGGGTGTCCAGGAAGCTGACCACGCCGCGCGGGGTCTCGACATGGTAGGCACCGATGTGCTGGGTGATGCCGCCGGCTTCACCGGTGGCGACTTTGGTGCGGCGGATGTAGTCGAGCAGCGAGGTCTTGCCGTGATCGACGTGGCCCATGATGGTGACCACCGGCGGACGCGCGCTTTTTTCACCTTGAACTTCGTCCAGATGCGCGACCAACGCCAGTTCGGCATCGTTGTCACTGGCCTGCACGGCCTTATGGCCGAGCTCCTCGACCACCAGCACCGCGGTGTCGTGATCGATGACCTGGTTGATGGTGACCATCATGCCCATTTTGAACAGGGCACGCACCACATCCGACCCCTTCATCGCCAGTTTATTGGCCAGTTCGGAAACGACAATCGAATCGCCGACGGCGACTTCGCGGGTGATTGGAGCGGTCGGGCGTGAAAACCCATGCTGGCCGGTCGCGGTACGCGAGGCTTCCATGACTTTCTGCTTCGGCTTCTTCTTGCCTGCGCTGACGCGGCGTTCACGTTCGGCGGCGGTCAGGTGCAGCTGGCCGCTGATGTTCTGCAGCGCCGAATCGTCGTCGATGTCGTTGTCGACCATGACATGCGAGCCACGAACTTTATGCTTGGCGGTTTTGCTCGGCAACTTGTCCTTTGCGGCTTTTGCAGGCTCGTGACGCAGGGCCTCGGTTTTGTGCGGCTTGTGGCCATGCTTTTCATCCCGCTCGCGGCGGGATTCATGGCCGGCCGCATCGGAATCGACGACGCCCGCCTTCTTGCCGGCGAGTTCGGCCGCGGCAACACGGGCTTTTTCCTCGGTTTCAAGGGTGGCGCGTTCTTTTTCAGCACGATCCGCTTCGATCTGTTCGCGGCGGGCACGGTCGAACTCGCTCAGACGCGCCTGTTCTTCGGCATTGCGTGATTTCGATTGCTCGAGCTTGCGCAGCAGCTCCTCGCGTTCATCGGAAACCGGTGCCGCGACTTCGTCGCGTTTGACGTAGGTGCGTTTCTGGCGGACTTCGACCGCAACCGTGGTCTTGGATTTGCCCGAACTGGCAACCGTCAATTCTTCGGTCTTGCGCCTGGCAATGGTGATTTTCTTCGGCGCGGCGGCAGCTTCCGCCGGCTTCTCGGTCTTGCCGTGCGAGCGGCGCAGGAAGCCGAGCAGCTTTATCTTCTCGGTGCTGCTGACGACCTGGTCCGGACCGGAGAATTCCATACCGGCATCGGCAAGCTGCTTGAGCAGCTTGTCGACCGGCAGTCCGACGATTTTTGCCAACGATCCTACGGTTACTTCTGACATGGAGGTGTCGATCCTTGAATTTTGTGATGCTGATTACATGACGTTATTTTCGCGGTGTTCAGTTTGACTGCTCGAGACGGGCGATTTCTGCGGCACGGGCGGCCAGGATGAACGCCGAAGCGCGCTCCATGCCCATGTCTTCGATATCTGAAATCTCGTCGGCGGCAAGTTCAGCCAGATCATCCGGCGTGGATACGCCGCGCTCGGCCAATGCATAGGCGATGCTTTCACTCATGCCGTCCATGGCCAGCAGATCATCCGTCGGCTTGTGGCCTTCGATCTCTTCTTCCGCGGCCAATGCCTCGTTGAGCAGCGCGTCACGTGCACGGGCGCGCAACTCTTCGACGATGTCCTCATCGAAACCCTCAACGGCGAGAAGTTCGGCGGCCGGAACGTAGGCGATTTCTTCAACGGTATTGAAACCCTCGGAAACCAGGATGCCGGCGATTTCATCGTCGACTTCCAGTTTTTCCACGAACACGGCGCGCGCGGCGGCCTGTTCGGCTTCGCTCTTCGCGGACACCTGGTCCTGGGTCATCACGTTCAGTTGCCAGCCGGTCAGTCGGCTGGCCAGACGCACGTTCTGGCCACCCTTGCCGATGGCCTGCGCCAGTTTGTCTTCGGCCACGGCGATGTCCATCGAATGCTTGTCTTCATCGACGATGATCGACTGCACTTCGGCCGGCGCCATGGCATTGATGACGAACTGGGCCGGATTGTCGGACCACAGCACGATATCGACGCGTTCACCGTTGAGCTCGTTGGACACGGCCTGCACACGCGAGCCGCGCATGCCGATGCAGGCGCCGATCGGATCGGTGCGGTGGTCATGGGCGAGCACGGCGATCTTGGCACGGTCGCCCGGATCGCGGGCGGCGCCTTTGATTTCGACCAGACCCTGACCGACTTCGGGCACTTCCAGTTTGAACAGCTCGATCATGAATTCCGGCGCGATGCGCGAAATGATCAGCTGCGGACCACGGGTTTCAGCACGGGTTTCCGCCAGATAGCCGCGCACGCGGTCACCCGGACGCAGGACGTCGCGTGGAATCGCCTTGTCTTTCGGAATGATGGCTTCGGCATTGCCGCCGAGATCGACATAGACATTGCCGCGCTCCGCGCGTTTGACCACACCGTTGACCAGTTCACCGACGCGGTCGTTCCACTGCTCAAGGACCAGCGCGCGCTCGGCTTCACGGACGCGCTGTACGATGACCTGCTTGGCGGCCTGCGCGGCGATGCGTCCGAACTCGGGGTTATCAACCGGTTGTTCGACGAAGTCGCCGACTTCGGCGCCTTCCATCTCGTCAACGGCGTCCATCAGGCGGATCATGCGGTCGGGTGACTCCATGATGACGTCATCGGCGACCACTTCCCAGCGGCGGAAGGTTTCATAGGTGCCATCCTTGGGGTTGATGGCGACACGGATTGAAACATCCTCGTCGTGGTAGCGCTTTTTCGCAGCGGAGGCCAAAGCCGATTCCATCGCCTGGATGATGACCTGGCGGTCGACGCCTTTTTCGTTGGCGACCGCTTCCATGACCAATAAAAGTTCTTTACTCACAATCCAACTCCGTATCCTTCGGCTGTGCCGAAAATTAGTCGAAAATCACGATTTCTTAGGCGCCGGTTTTCTGCGCCCACCTTTGGGTTCAGCCACCAGACCCAGCGCCACGAGATCCGGCACCAATCTGGCTTTATCCACATTACCGATGGCGACCGTGAATTCACGGCCATCCACATCCAACACTATCCCGGACTCGCCGACGGACAGCACTTTGCCTTGCAGCCGCCGCCGTCCATCCTGCGGAAGACTGAGGCTGATCTTGACCTGCTCGCCGATCTGCCGCGCAAACTGCGCCAGCGTGAACAGCGGCCGGTCAATGCCCGGCGAGGACACTTCCAGCGTGTACTGCGAGGCAATCGGATCGTTGACATCGAGGTTGGCCGACACTTCCCGGCTGACCGCCTCGCAATCCTCGATACTGACCAGACGTTCCGGTGCATCGATGTACAGACGCAACAGGGCATTGCCGGCCGCAGGCGAGAATTCCACGCCCAACAGCTCGAGCCCCAAACCGCGAACGGTAGGATCCAATAATTCCTTCAATTCCAAGGCTTTACCGGTCATTGCCATGATGCCATCTCCCTGCGCCGTGCGATGTCGCTAATAAAAAAGGGCCTGACGGCCCTTTTCCGGTACTTCCTAGTTCCGGCGTCCGAAGCCATACAGCACTCCGAACTAGCCCCGCGGACGGCCTCGGCCATCTGCGTCAAACTGGTAGCGGGGGCAGGATTTGAACCTACGACCTTCGGGTTATGAGCCCGACGAGCTGCCAGACTGCTCCACCCCGCATCAGTGAACCGGCATTATAGCGGAATTGCCACCTCGGGCACAAGCCCTGCGTCAAGCGACCGGAAACGCCTTGAGGCACCAGGACAGGATGGCATTGGAGAACACCCCGAGGACCAGAAGCGCCGAGGCATTCAGCACGAAGGCCGCCCGCAGATGGCGGTCGGGATTGATCTGGCTGATGTCGCTCTCCGGCTTCTCGAAGAACATGACCCGGATCAGCTTCAGGTAATAGAACGCACCAATCACGGCACAGATCACGGCCAACAACGCGAGCCATTGGTACCCGGCATTCAGCGCGGCGATGATGACCTGCAATTTGGCGAAGAATCCGAGGAACGGCGGCACGCCGGCCAGGGAAGCGACAACGAACAGGATCAGAAAGGCGTAGCCGGGATGCCGGACCCACAGACCGCGGAAGCCGTCGATATCATCGGCATCGTAACCGGCGTGGCTGAGCAGAATCAGTGAACCGAAGGCCGCAACGGCGGTGATGGCGTAGCTGATGGCGTAGAACATCGCAGCGGCATAACCGCTGGCATCGGCACTGAGCAGACCCAGAAACAGGAATCCGACATGTGAAATGGTGGAATAGGCCAGAAGACGCTTGAAACTGGACTGCACCAGCGCCATCAGATTGCCGAGCACCAGTGACAGCGCCGACAGAATGGCGATCAGCGGCACCCAATCGGCCATGCTGTTGCCGGCAGCCGACTCCAGCAGACGGTAGGCCATTGCGAAGGCGGCCATTTTCGGTGCCGAAGCGATGTAGGCGGTAACCGCGGTCGGTGCTCCCTGATACACATCGGGCAGCCACATGTGGAACGGTGCGGCGCCGAATTTGAAGGCAACACCCGCCACGACGAACACAACGCCGAGTTTGAACAGCATCGGCGATGATGTGGTGCCGGACGCCGCATAAATGGCATCGAACTGCAGGCTGCCGGTTGCGCCGTAAACCATCGACATGCCGTACAGCAGCAGGCCCGAGGCGATGGCGCCGAGCACGAAATACTTGATGGCCGCTTCCGAGACCAGCGGATTGTCCCGGTCGAGCGCGACGAGGCCGTAAGAACTCAGCGCCAGCAATTCCAGACCCAGATAAAGCACGGTCAGGTTGCCGGCCGAAATCATCAGCATCATGCCGAGCACGCCGAACAGCGCCAGCACGTAGAATTCCGACTTGAACAGCCCCCGCTCGACCAGATAGGGCTTGGCATAGATGAACGCAACCGCTGTGACGGCGTAGATGCCGATTTTCAGCACATCGCCGGCGATATCATGGATGAACATTCCCCCGAAGGCGGTCGTTGTGACCGACACCATGTCGCGTACGGTCAGCAGGATCGCCGCGACCAGAACCGCAACCGCCAGGAAATGGATCAAAGGCCGGCGCTTGGCATCGATGAACAGATCCAGCATCAGCAGCGCAAAGGCCGAGCAGCAGATGAAAATTTCCGGCAGGATGGCATTCAGGTCCGCCGCGGAGATCATGGGAATGGTCATTGGCGGTTCCTCAAAGCTTGGTTTGCACGATGTGATCGACCAATGCCGCGATCGGCGCATCCATCAGGTCGACGAGAGGTTTCGGATAGACGCCGAGCGCGAGCACACCGGCGGCAAAAAGCCCGAGCATCCAGGCTTCGCGGGCATTGATGTCGGTCAGTTCGGCGACATGGGCGTTGCCGACTTCGCCGAACACCACGCGCTTGACCATCCACAGGGTATACGCGGCGCCAAGAATGAGCGTGAATGCCGCGAAGAAGGCAATCAGCGGATGCGACTGGAATGCGGCGAGGATGACCATGAATTCACCGACAAAGCCGCTGGTGCCCGGCAGACCGGCATTGGCCATCGCGAACAGCACGAAGAACCCGGCGAACCAGGGCATGGTATTGATGACGCCGCCGTAATCCTTGATCATGCGGCTGTGCATGCGGTCATACAGCACGCCGACGCAACTGAACATGGCACCGGAAATGAAGCCGTGCGAAATCATCTGCACCATGCCGCCCTGCAGGCTGAGACGGGCGCCTTCCAGATTGCCGTCTTCGCGCACCATGGCGAACACGATGAAGCTGGCCAGGGTCACGAAACCCATGTGCGCGATTGATGAATAGGCGATCAGTTTCTTCATGTCTTCCTGAACAAGGGCAACGAAACCGATATAAACCACGGCGATCAACGACAGCAGAATGACCAGCCAGGCCCATTCGGTGGAAGCATCCGGCACGATGGGCAGGCTGAAGCGCAGGAAGCCGTATCCGCCGATTTTGAGCATGATCGCGGCCAGAATGACCGAGCCGCCGGTCGGCGCTTCGACGTGCGCATCCGGAAGCCAGGTATGCACCGGCACCATCGGAACCTTGACCGAGAATGCCGCGAGGAATGCGAAGAACAGCCACATCTGCTCGGTGGCGTTCAGCGGCAGATTGGCCCAGGTGGCCAGATCGAAACTGCCGGACTTGTTGTACAGGTAAATCAGCCCGATCAGCATGAACACCGAGCCGAGGAAGGTGTACAGAAAGAACTTGATGCTGGCGTAGATGCGCCGCGGCCCGCCCCAGATGCCGATGATGATGAACATCGGAATAAGCATGCCTTCGAAGAAGATGTAGAACAGCACGGCATCGAGGGCGCAGAATACACCGATCATCAGACCTTCAAGCACCAGCATGGCGGCGAAATACTGGTGGGCGCGGTTCTCGATCGAACTCCAGGAGCCCATCAGCACCAGCACCGTGGTAAAGGTCGTCAGCAGGATCAGCGCGACCGAAATCCCGTCGACACCGAGACTGTAGTTGATGTTGAATCCCGGCAGCCACGGCAACTGCTCGCCGAACTGCATCATGGCGGTCGATTGATCGATGCCGAGGTACAGCTTGATGCTGAGCAGGAAAGTGGCGATGGTGACGAGCAGCGCGAAAACCTTGGCGCTTCCGATGCGTCGGTCACCGAGCAGGAAGGTGATCAGGCCGCCGAGAATCGGAAGCCAGATGAGTGTGCTGAGTAGCGGCAGGTGGGTGCCCATGCGAGTAATCCTTGTCCTTATTCAGCAAACAGGTGGGTTGCGATGGCCAGCATCGCAATCAGACCGACGATCATGGCAAAAGCATAGGTGGTCAGACGGCCGGTCTGCGTGCCGCGGATGCCGCGGGCGATGCGACCGACCAGATTGGCCGTGCCATTGACCAGCACGCCATCGATCAGGCCGGCATCGATGTACTTCCAGGCCTTGCCGCCGAGCGCGATGCTGCCGCCGGCGAAACCCTTGATCCAGAGGTCGTCGAAACCGTATTTGTTCTCCAGTACGCGGATCGGCAGTGCGAACAGTTTCTGCGCACGCTCGGCAACACGGATATTGAACAGATAGATGTAGGTCGCCAATGCAAAGCCGGAAACGGCCAGCCAGAACGCCGGCATCTGCATGCCGTGCAGCGCGAAGGCCACCGGCCCGTGGAATTCCTCGCCGAGGATCTTGATGACATCGTTCTGCGGCAGCACTTCGATGGCGCCGGTAAAGAAGCCGCCGAACAGCATCGGGCCGACCGTGAAGAACCCGATGAAAATGGAGGGAATGGCCAGCAGGATCAATGGAACCGTCACCACCCACGGGGATTCATGCGGCAGGCCGCCATGTCCGTGATGGTCGTGGTCGTCGTGATCGGCATGGGCTTCATTGCCGTGGATTTCATGCGGCTCGGCATGATGCGGTTCATCGGCATGGGTCTCAAACCGTTCCTTGCCGTGGAAGGTCAGGTACAACAGACGGAAGCTGTAGAAGCTGGTCACGAACACACCGAGCATCACCGCCCAGTAGGCGTAGGTATTGATCCAATGACCGCCGTGAGCGGCATGCGCGGCCGCCTCGATGATGGTGTCTTTCGAATAGAAGCCGGAGAAGAACGGCGTTCCGACCAGTGCCAGGGTACCGATCAGGCTGGTCCAGTAGGTGATCGGCATGTATTTTTTCAGGCCACCCATTTTGCGCATGTCCTGCTCATGGTGCATGCCGATGATGACCGAACCGGCGGCCAGAAACAGCAAGGCTTTGAAGAACGCATGCGTCATCAGATGGAACACTGCCGCAGAGTAGGCGGAAACGCCGAGGGCGACCGTCATGTAGCCGAGCTGTGACAGCGTGGAATAGGCGACTACGCGTTTGACGTCGTTCTGGATG
>CAJAPA010000182.1 GCA_903942465.1 uncultured Gammaproteobacteria bacterium | reverse complement strand
ATCGAACAGACCTTGCGGATATTCGGGTTTCTGTTCGCGCGACAGCAACAGCTTCAAGCCCTCCTGCGGGGTGATTTCTTCATGCAGCACGCGCCGCACCAAAGCGGAAATCGGCAGGTCGATGTCGAAGCGCTCAGCCAGGCGCATCACTTCATCACAGGTCTGGATCGATTCCACCACCTGCCCGATCGAAGCCACCGCTTCGCGGATGGATTGGCCTTGGCCCAAGGCCAGACCGAGACGGCGGTTGCGCGACAGATCACCGGTGCAGGTCAACACCAGATCGCCCAGTCCGGCCAGGCCCATAAGGGTTTCAGCCCGGCCACCGAGCGCGTGATTGAGGCGCAGCATTTCATTCAAACCGCGGGTAATCAGGCCGGCACGCGCGTTCAAGCCCAGATTCATGCCATCGGCAACGCCGGTGGCCACGGCCAGCACGTTCTTCATCGCGCCGCCGAGTTCGGCACCGAGCATATCGTTACCGGTGTAAGCGCGGAAGGTCGGGCCATGCAGCGCCTCGGCCACGGTCTGGGCGAAATCGGCATCGTCGGAATGCACGGTGACCGCGGTCGGAAGGCCTTGCGTGACTTCCTTGGCGAAAGACGGACCGGTGACCACGGCCAGCGCGACATCGGCGCCGAGAATATCGGCCGCCACTTCATGCAGAAAGCGGCCGGAGCCGGGTTCGAAGCCTTTGGTCGCCCACGAGACGCCGACACCGGCTTTGCGATGCGGCGCCAAAGCCTGCACGGTTTCGGTGAAGGCATGGCTGGGTGTCACCACCAGAATGAAATCGGCATCGCGCACGGTGGCGGGCAAATCGGTGCTGGCCTGCAGATTTTCGGGTAAAACAATACCCGGCAGATACCGGGTATTTTCGTGCAGGGTATTGATGGCCTTGACCTGCTCGGCATTACGGCCCCAGACCGTGGTCCGGTGGCCGTTGCGGGCCAGAAGCGCCGCAAGGGCCGTGCCCCACGAGCCGGCACCCAGAACCGCCACCTTCATGGGCGCGTCCATGGCGGTCGCGCTTAGGCGTTGCCGCCTTCGGAAACCACGGTGCTGCCTTCGCTGGCGGCGGCGACCTGTTCGGCACGGCGGCGCAGACCTTCGGCGTAGATGCCTTCGAAGTTAATCGGCTGCAAATAGAACGGCGGGAAACCGCCCTGGTTGATCAGGTCGGACACGGCCTGACGGACATACGGGAACAGCACGGTCGGGCAGTGGATGCCGAGCATGGCGTCCAAGGTCGGATCATCAAAACCGGAAAGACCGAAGATGCCAGCCTGGGCGACTTCCGCCAGATAAATGGTTTTTTCACCGATGGTGCAGGTCAAGGTCACACCCAGCACGACTTCATAGACGTCATCGGCCAATTTGCCGACCTTCTGGTTGAGGTTCATGTTGAGCTCGGGCTGGCCCTGCTCGTTGAACACCAATGGGGCGTTCGGGGCTTCGAAGGATACGTCCTTCACATAGATTTTTTGCACATTGAAAGCGGCTTGTGCACCGTCTTGGACGGCGCCTTCGGTCAGATTGGCAGACATGGTAAAACTCCGGAAAATGCGTAAACGCAGCTAAGAATCGATGGGGGTACTACAGGGTTATGGGGTCTGGCCCCATGATATCAAGTCACCGGCCCTTGGTCAGGGGCAGATCGGCCTGAATCCAGGCGTTCAGGCCGTCATTGAGCCAATACACCCGGGTGAAACCGGCCTTGTGCAGGCGCTTAGCGGCCTCGCTGGAGGATTGTCCGGTACGGCAGACCACCGCCACCGGCAGCTCTTTGGCTTTGGCCAACAGCTTGTTTTCCGGGTCGAACTGGCTCATGGCGACATGCTTCGCGCCCAGGATATGGCCTTT
>CAJAPA010000181.1 GCA_903942465.1 uncultured Gammaproteobacteria bacterium | reverse complement strand
TGCTGGTGGTTGCAGGTACGCTGCAGTCTGCAGTTCCGGTGATTTCCCTGATTGCCTATCTGCCGCAGTGGAAAAAACTGATTGATACCAAATCCAGCCGCGACCTTTCACTGCGGTCCTGGTCAATCTGGATCGTGTCTTCCTCGATTTCTCTGTTTTATGCGGTGGCGCTTTATCGTTACACCGGCAAGGGCGTGCCACTGGTGTTCGCTTCCGCCGCCGGGCTGCTGTTCGTGCTGATTACCGTTTATCTGACCGCCCGCTACCGCAGCCGCAGCGAGCCACCCTCGATTTGAAACCAAAAAAAGCGGCCCGAAGGCCGCTTTTCTGCTCTGCGCGATATTACGGAATCAGTACGCTATCAATCACGTGAATCACACCGTTGCTGGCTTTGATGTCGGTGGCGGTGACGTTGGCGTCGTTGATCTTGACGCCGTGATGGCCGGCCGTGATCTTGACGGCTTTGCCGTTCACGGTGTCGGCGCTTTTCAGCTTGACCACATCGGTGGCGGTAACTTTACCGGCAACCACGTGATAGGTCAGGATGGCGGTCAGCTTGGCTTTGTTTTCCGGCTTCAGCAGACTTTCCACGGTACCTGCCGGCAGTTTGGCGAAAGCGGCATTGGTCGGTGCGAACACGGTGAACGGGCCGGCCGAATTCAGGGTATCCACCAGGCCGGCGGCTTTCACTGCGGCGACAAGCGTCGAAAAGTCCGGGTTTCCTGCGGCGACGGCAACGATGGTGCCGGCTTCTTTCTTTTCATGATTGTGCGCCAGTGCGGCGGAGCTGACGCCGGCCAGTGCGAGGGCGAACAGGGCATGCTTGAATACGTTCATGGAATTTCCTTCTGCGGTTCATGGGAGGTGTGCTTTGGCACAGCGCCACTATGCCGACGCGGCTGTGCACAGCGCGTCAGATTCGCGTGAGCGTGTTGTGTTGGAAATGTGCGCAGGGCGTGAATGCCGTGCATGAAAAAGGAGGGCAAGCCCTCCCGTTTCATTCCAGATTAACTCGGGCTCAGGGCTGGCCGGTGGCCAAATCCTGGTTTTCCTTCAACCACAACATCGATGAATGCACGCGGTCGTAACCACTCGGGTGATCGTAGAAAATCACTTCTTCCCAATAGCCCGGGTGGATCTTGCGGTAGGTGCTCAGACGCATGGCGGCGGTGGCGAAGCCGTGTGGCTCGCGTGCCGAGTTCAAGCCGTAAAGATCGGCCTCTTTCTCCGCAGTACGGATGATGCTATTGATTACCGGCGTGGCCAGCAGCATGTAGAAGCTGAACACCGCCACTGCAATCGGCAATACCGCAGGATCGGTACGCTCGGTGATGCCGTAACGCGTACCGACCCGGACGATGGCACGATCGATCAGCTTGTGCACGAACCAGAATCCGAACATCAGCACCAAGCTGATATAGGCCAGATTCCGGACGGCATGGTTGAGCACATAATGACCCATCTCATGGCCCATGACCGCCTTGATTTCCGGCAACGAGGTCTTGTTCAGCAGATTGTCGTTGAGACTGACCTGGGTGGTGCCGGCGAAACCGGAAACATTGGCACTGACCCGGGTGGTCTGCTTGGACGCATCGAAATACATCACATTGTCGGTCGGAATCTGGTTGGCGCGTGCCAGCGAGAAGATGGCCGATTTGACCGGACCTTCCGGCAACGGCTTGTAGTCGTTGAACAGCGGATTGAGGAACACCGGGCTGACCATGATCAGCAGCAGCAGGACGAAGAAGCTGGCGATGCCGGCTCGCAACCACCAACTTTCACCGGCTTTGCGTACCGCCGCGAAAATACCTGTAACAACCCAGGGCATGATGATCAGTTCCAGCAGCAGGTTCTTGCCGGACTCCTCGAACCAACCTCCGAGAGTCAGATTCGATAGACCATAGGCGTGTTCGCGGTAAAACTCGGTGTAAAGTGCCCAGGGCAGGCTCAGCACGCTCGAAGCCAACAACCAGAGTGCTCCGAAAATCGCGGTATACAGCCAAGGACGATGACTGATGCGCTTGGCGATGTCCCGCATTTTGACCGACAGCCCACTCACGATGAGCACGGTACAGACCAGCAATCCGTAGAGAAAGCCCCACAGCTGCAGCCAGTAGCCGCCCTCGAAATAGGCGTCGGATTGCGCCCGCTGCTCCGGCGTCAGCAGGTCGATATAGGACTGCGTGGCCTTGTCGACATCGAAGGCCGGACCGGGCTTGGCGGCCTCGGGCACAATCAGGCCGGCCGGCAGCTCGCGCTCTCCGGGTGCGGCGGCCGGAGCCTGCGCGGCCAGCGCGCCGCTGAACAGGCACAAAGCCAGAAAGAGGGTGAATAGACGACGCATGCCGGTTTCCTTGGTGGGGTTGTGGGTCAAGCATAAGCCCCTCTGGCGACAGGCGGCAATGGCCGGAAGTCATGCCGGAGTGACTCTGGTGGCTTTTTTCTGCACGTGAATGATTCGCTCCGCATTCAAGCGAATAATTTCGACTCGGCCTCGTCACGCGGCACGATACGCCACTGGCCCGGTTCGAGCCCTTCCAGGTCGAGCCGGCCGGTGCGACTGCGATGCAGACTGAGCACGCGGTTGCCGGTGGCCGCGAACATACGCCGGACCTGGTGATAACGCCCTTCAATGAGGGTCAAACGGGCATGACGCGTGTCGATGGTTTCCATCACCGCAGGCGCCAATGGCGTGGTTTCGCTTTCCAACAGCAGAGTGCCGGCGGCGAACAGCGCGGCTTCATCGCCGCGCAGGTCTTCAGCCAACTCCACCTCGTAGACTTTCGGCAATTCGGCTTTCGGGGAAATGATGCGGTGCAGCAGCTGGCCGTCATCGGTCAGCATCAGCAGACCGGAGGTGTCGCGGTCGAGCCGGCCGACCGTGCTCAGCACCGGATTTCGGTATCGGAAGCGCTCCGGCAATAAATCGTAAACCACGCGCCCGGGATCTTTGGTCGAACAGGTGTAACCAATCGGCTTGTTGAGCAGAATCAGAACCCCTTGCGGCGGATCGATCGGTTCATCGTCAACCAGCAGGTCTTCATGCACGTAGTCGTCATCCAGACCGACGGTGCTGCCGTCACGCTGGGTCAGCCAGCCGTTGCGGATCAGCCGGGTCACGTCTTTGCGTGACCCGTAACCGAGGTTGGCCAACAGTTTGACCAACTTCATGCGCGGCGGCCGCGCAGATCAGTCACCCTTGCGCTCGGAAGCGCTCTGGTCGCGTGCACCGCGGAACTCGGAATCCACCGACCAGTTCGGCCAATCGTTCGAGTTGGCCAGATCGCGGCCCAGGGTGTAAAGGATCTGGAGGTCGCGGGTCATGCCCTCGAAACTCCAGCCGGCCTGCCACTCATCCGCCGGCTGATGGTAACGCGCCGTGGTGTAATCGGCCTCTTCCTTGTCGCCAGCGGCTTTGCCGCCGACCAGCAGGTCATCGCCACTGCCGAAGGAAATCGCCGGCACGCCGCGCTTGGCCATCGGGAAGTGATCGGATCGGAAAAAGTGGCCGGCTTCCGGCTTCGGATCCGGCGAGTAATCGACGTTCCATTTCGCGGCGGTGGCCACCAGCCGGTCGAGCAACTCCAGCTTGGCGCTGCCGGAGATGCTGAAATTACGAGCCTTGCCGCCCGGGCTGAGCGCGTCCATGTTGATCATCGCCACGGTCTTGCCGAGCGGGAACACCGGATTGGAAGCATAGTACTCGGAACCGAGCAGGCCTTTTTCTTCGGCGGTCACCGCCAGGAACACCACAGAGCGGTGGGTTTTCGGGGCTTTGCCGTAAGCCCGCGCCAACTCGATCATACCGGCGATGCCGGTACCGTTGTCGACCGCGCCGTTGTAAATGGTGTCGCCTTTGGCATCGGGAGCACCGACGCCGAGATGATCCCAATGCCCGCTGTAGATGACGGTGTGCTTCGGATTCTTGCTGCCCTCGATGCGGGCCACGACGTTCTGCGAGACGATGGTCTGTGCATCGACGGCGTAACCGGCCGAGAAGGTGACACCCTTGAGCGCGACCGGTTTGAAGGCCGGCGTCTGCGCCTGCTTCTTGAGGGTGTCGAAATTCAAACCGGCCTGCTTGAACCAGGCCACCGCGGTATCGCGTTGGATCCAGGATTCGAGCGAGGCATGCGACTTCTGCGGCTCCTGGCGGACGATGTCGAACATCACGTTGGTGTTGGAGTTCTTCACCGTCGGCCAGCCGTAGGATGCCGGCGCGGTCTCATGCACGATCATGGTACCGATGGCACCCTGACGCGCCATTTCCTCGAACTTGTAAGTCCAACGGCCGTAGTAGGTCATGGCTTTGCCGCCGAAGGCGCCCTGCCCGGTTTCGAAATCCGGATCGTTGATCAGCACCACGGCGATCTTGCCTTTCAGATCGACGCCTTTGAAGTCGTCCCAGTTGCGCTCCGGGGCCTTGACGCCATAACCGACGAACACCAGAGGTGCGTCCTTGATGGCCACCGAAGTCTGTCCGTTCATGGCGGCGCGGATGGCGATTTCATTGCCCTGCTGCAAGGGCTTGGCTTTGCCGCCGAGCGACACCGAGGCCTGGACCGGCCCTTTGATTTCGAAGCGTCCGAGTGGAACGGCCTGCGTCCAGAGGCGCTTGCCGTTCTTGCTGTCCCCGCCCGGTTGCAGACCGGCAGCCTTGAACTGCTCGATGAGATAGGCGACGGTTTTCTCTTCACCGGCGGTATTCGGGCCGCGGCCTTCGAAGGCATCCGAAGACAGCGTCTTCACATGCTGCGAAAGACGCTGGGCATCGAACGCTGGACCATCGACGGCGCTTGCGGCACCGGCGGCGAGAAATGCGATCAGGATTACGGGCTGTTTCATGGAAACCTCACGGTAGGGCCGGCGTCAGACGCCGATCGGGTTGGCTTTCTCGGGATCGATGTTATAGGTCTTGATGGCACGCGCCACATCCTTGGCATTCATCTTGCCCTCGGCCGCCAGCGCGGCGATGGCGGCATGGGCAATGTAGTAGCGGTCGACTTCGAAGAAGCGGCGCAGATTTCCCCGCGTATCCGAACGGCCGAATCCGTCGGTGCCCAATACGGTGTAATGCATCGGCACGAAGGCACGGATCTGGTCGGCGAAGGCACGCACATAGTCGGTGGCGGCGATGGCCGGACCGTTGCGGCCGCCCAGGCAGCGTTCGACATGCGATGTGCGTTTTTCGCTTTCCGGATGCAGACGGTTCCAACGCTCGGCGTCGAAGCCGTCGCGGCGCAGTTCGTTGAAGCTCGGACAGGACCAGATGTCGGCGGAAACGCCGAAGTCCTTGTCGAGCAGTTCGGCGGCGGCGATGGCTTCGCGCAGGATGGTTCCCGAACCGAGCAGCTGCACGCGCAGTTCGCCCTTCTTGGCCTTGCCGGCATCCTTGAACAGATACATACCCTTGAGAATGCCCTCGCGGCAGTCCTCCGGCATTTCCGGCATCGGGTAGTTCTCGTTCATCAGGGTGATGTAGTAGTACTCGTCGCGCTGTTCGGCCAGCATGCGCTGCATGCCTTCCTGGACGATGACGGTCACTTCGTAGCCAAAGCTCGGATCGTAGGATTTGCAGTTCGGCACGGCGCCGGCCAGCAGGTGCGAATGACCGTCTTCATGCTGCAGGCCTTCGCCGTTGAGCGTGGTGCGGCCGGCGGTGGCGCCGAGCAGGAAGCCGCGGGCGCGCATGTCTGCGGCCTGCCAGGCCGAATCACCGATGCGTTGGAAACCGAACATCGAATAGAAAATGTAGAACGGCAGCATCGGTTGGTTGTTGGTGGAGTAGCTGGTGGCGGCGGCCAGCCAGCTGGAGAAGGCACCGGCTTCGGTGATGCCTTCCTCAAGCACCTGACCTGCGGTGTCTTCGCGGTAGTACATCAGCTGGTCGGCATCGACCGGTTTGTATTTCTGCCCGAACGGCGCATAGATGCCGATCTGGCGGAACAGACCTTCCATGCCGAAGGTACGCGCCTCGTCGGCCACGATCGGCACCACGCGCGGACCCACTTCCTTGTCGCGCAGGATGATGTTGAGCGTCTGCACGAAGGCCATGGTGGTGGAGATTTCGCGGTCGCCGGAGGATTTCAACAAACGCTCGAACGTCTCCAGCGCCGGCACCGGCAGGGTCAGATCGGACTTCTGACGACGCTGCGGCAGGTAGCCACCCATGGCCTGACGGCGCGCTTTCATGTACTGCACTTCCGGCGAGTCCTCGCCCGGATGGTAGAAGCCGAGGTTCTCGATCTGCTCGTCGCTGACCGGAATATTGAAGCGGTCGCGGAAGGATTTGACCGATTCGGTATCCAGCTTCTTGGTCTGGTGGGTCGGGTTCAGCGATTCACCGGCCGAACCCATGCCGTAGCCTTTCACGGTCTTGGCCAGAATCACGGTCGGCTGGCCTTTGTGTGCGGTAGCGGCAGCGTAGGCGGCATGGACCTTGTGCGGATCGTGACCGCCGCGGTTCAGGCGCGCGATGTCCTGATCGCTGAGTTTGGAAACCAACTCGGCGGTTTCCGGCGTTTTTCCGAAAAAATGCTCGCGCGTGTAGGCGCCGCCGAAGGCCTTGCAGTTCTGGTATTCGCCGTCGACGGTGTCCATCATGATTTTTTTCAGCTGACCGCTGTTGTCGCGCGCCAGAAGCGGATCCCAGTAGCTGCCCCAGACCACTTTCAGCACGTTCCAGCCGGCGCCTCGAAAGCTGCCTTCCAGCTCCTGGATGATCTTGCCGTTGCCGCGCACGGGGCCGTCGAGACGCTGCAGATTGCAGTTGATGACGAAGCACAGGTTGTCCAGACCTTCGCGGCCGGCCAGCGCGATGGCGCCCAGGCTTTCCGGTTCATCGCACTCGCCGTCGCCCATGAAACACCAGATCTTGCGGTCGGTCTTGGGCATCAGGCCGCGGCCTTCGAGGTATTTCCAGAAGCGTGCCTGGTAAATCGCACTGATCGGGCCGAGACCCATCGACACCGTCGGCGTCTGCCAGAAATCCGGCATCAGCCAGGGGTGCGGGTACGAGGACACGCCGCGGCCGTCAACCTCCATGCGGAAGTTATCGAGCTGGTCTGCACTGATGCGTCCCTCCAGGAAGGCGCGGGCATAGATACCCGGCGAGGAATGGCCCTGGATGTACAGCAGATCGCCCGGGTGATTGTCGCTCGGAGCACGCCAGAAATAATTGAAGCCGACGTCGTACAGGGTGGCGCTGGAGGCGAAGCTGGCGATGTGGCCGCCGAGTTCGCCGGGCTTGCGGTTGGCGCGCACCACCATCGCCATCGCGTTCCAGCGGATGATCGAGCGGATGCGCCATTCCATGGCCAGGTCGCCGTCCATCGCCGGCTCGCTTCCGGCCGGAATGGTATTGATGTATTCGGTGGTCGGATGGAACGGCAGATTGCCACCGGCGCGCCGGGTCAGTTCGACCATGCGCTCAAGCAGATGATGTGCGCGCTCGGCGCCGTCGTGATCGAGTACGGCCTTGAGCGACTCCAGCCACTCCCGGGTTTCCTTCGGATCGTGGTCGTTGTTCAGCACATCGTTCATCCAGCTCATAGCGTTTTCCAGGTTCTCGTATTTTTAAGTTCGGTCTTCGGCAGGTCAGGCGCCGCGTTGCTCGCGGATCTGCGCTTCCACGGCGGCGATGGCGGTCATGTTGACCACGCGCCTGACGGTCGCGGACGGCGTCAACACATGCACCGGTTTGGCCATGCCCATCAGGATCGGACCGATACCGATGCCGTCGGTCATGACCCGGGTCAGGTTGTAGGCGGTGTTGGCGGCATCCATGTCCGGCATCACCAGCAAATTGGCGGCGCCGGTCAGGCGCGAATCCGGGAACAGACGGTCGCGGATTTCCGGACGCAGGGCGGCATCGACGTGCATCTCGCCTTCGACTTCCAAACGCGGCGACCGCGCCAGAATGAGCTGCAGAGCCTCCCGCATTTTCTTCGCGCTGGCCGCTTCCGAGGAGCCGAAGTTGGAATGACAGACCAGTGCGACTTTCGGATTGATGCCGAACAGACGCAGACGGAACGCCGCCTGCAATGCGGCTTCGGCGATCTGCTCGGCGCTCGGACTATGTTGGACATGGGTATCGGTGAAGAACAGCGGGCCCTTGTCGCTGATGACCACCGACATGGCCGAGACCGCGCTGACCGCCGGATCGATGCCGATGACATCCATGACGTGTTTGAGCTTGCCGGAGTATTTGCCGACGATGCCGCACAGCATGGCATCGGCTTCGCCGCGTTTGACCATCAGTGCTGCGACCACGGTGCCACGCGAACGTACGATGGCTTTCGCCGCCGGCGGGCTGACGCCTTTGCGCGCCATGATCTGCAGATAGTGCTGCCAGTAATCGTTGAAGCGCGGATCGTCATCGAGGTTGGTCAGGTCGAAATCAACGCCCTGCTTCAGTCGCAGGCCGAGTTTCTCGATGCGGCGTTCAATCACTGCCGGGCGGCCGATCAGGATCGGGCGGGCCAGACCGTCATCAACTACGGTCTGCACGGCGCGCAGCACGGTTTCTTCTTCGCCTTCGGCATAGACCACACGCTTGAGATCGGCGCGCGCACGCTCGAACATCGGCCGCATCAGCAGACCGGTGCGGTACACGAACTGCGACAGCTGCTCGCGGTAGGCGTGGATGTCGGCAATCGGCCGGGTCGCGACACCGGACAGCATCGCCGCCTGGGCAACGGCCGGTGCCAGTGAAATCAGCAGGCGCGGATCGAACGGGCGTGGAATCAGGTAGTCGGCGCCGAAGCGCGGGGTTTCGCCGCTGTAGGCTGAACCCAGATCGGAGGCTTCCTTGCGCGCCAGTTCGGCAATGGCGTACACGCAGGCACGCTTCATGTCTTCGTTGATGCAGGTCGCCCCGACATCGAGTGCGCCCCGGAAAATGTACGGGAAGCACAGCGCGTTGTTGATCTGGTTCGGGTAGTCGGAACGGCCGGTGCCGATGATGGCATCGGCACGCACCGCTTTGGCCGCATCCGGCAGGATTTCCGGATACGGATTGGCCAAGGCGAAGATGATCGGGCGTTCGGCCATGGTCGCGACCATTTCCGGCTTCAGCACGCCGCCGGCCGACAGGCCGAGGAAGATGTCGGCGCCTTCGATGATGTCAGCCAGCGTGCGCTTGTCGGTATTGCGGGCATAGCGTGCCTTGTCGGCATCCAAACCTTCGCGGCCTTCGAACAGCACGCCATCGCGGTCGATGGCCAGGATGTTTTCCGGCTTCAGGCCGAGCGCGACCAGCATGTCGAGGCAGGCGATGCCGGCGGCACCGGCACCGCTGGTGGCCAGCTTCACGTCTTCGATGTGCTTTCCCGCCACATGCAGGGCATTGATGACCGCAGCACCGACGATGATCGCGGTGCCATGCTGGTCGTCATGGAACACCGGGATTTTCATGCGTTCGCGCAGCTTGCGTTCGACTTCGAAACATTCCGGCGCCTTGATGTCCTCCAGATTGATGCCGCCGAAAGTCGGCTCCATGCTGGCGATAATGTCGACCAGTTTGTCCGGATCGTTTTCATCGATTTCGATGTCGAACACATCGATGCCGGCGAACTTCTGGAACAGCACGCCCTTGCCTTCCATCACCGGCTTGCCGGCCAGAGGGCCGATATTGCCCAAGCCGAGCACCGCGGTGCCATTGGTGACCACGGCCACCAGATTGGCGCGGGCGGTCAGCGAAGACGCCTGCCCCGGATCGGCAACGATGGCCTCACAGGCATGCGCCACCCCTGGCGAGTAGGCCAAGGCCAGATCGCGCTGGGTCACCATCGGCTTGGTGGCGCTGACCTTGATCTTGCCGTACGGCGCCATCCGGTGGTAATCGAGTGCCGCTTGCTTGAAATCTTCTTCAGACATTTCCGCTTCCAGAATCGAGCACGGTTAGTGCTAACGCTCTATTGTACCCAATGCCGGTCGAAACCGGCTTAATCCGGCCCTAACCGCTTATTTCCGCCCGTATTTATCCTTGACGTGGCGTTTGACCCGGGCGCTCAGCGCCTTGTCCGAGGCGCGCCGGTCGGCCAGGGTCATGGCCGCTGCATCGCGCTCGTCCTTCAGCTTGCAATAGTGCTGGTAGCGCTCGAGGGTCAGACGGCCCTCGGCGATGGCCGCCTGCACCGCACAGCCGGGCTCGTTGCCGTGGCTGCAGTCGCTGAAGCGGCACTGGCCAGCCAAAGTGGCAAACTCGGCAAACATGCCTTCGTCGAACCGTTCATCGCCACTGAGCTTCAGCTCGCGCATGCCCGGCGTATCGATCAGACAACCGCCCTGCGGCAGTGCGATGAGCGCCCGATGCGTGGTGGTATGGCGGCCTTTGGCATCAGCCTCGCGCACGCTGCGGGTCTTCATCCTTTCGGTTCCAAGCAACGTATTGGTCAGCGTCGATTTGCCGGCACCCGACGAGCCTACCAGTACCGCCGATTTGCCCGGGGATAAATACGTATGCAGGACGGCTGCTTCTTCGGAGCTTTTGGCATTGAGTGCGTGCACCGGAATGCCACCCTCGGCCAGGGCCGCCAATTGCGAAATGTAAAACGCAGGATCACCGCATTTATCAAGTTTGGTCAGCACCAGCACCGGTTTGGCGCCGGAGGCCGCAATCAGCAGCAAATAACGTTCAATGCGCTTGGCGTTGAAGTCGGCATCCATGCCACTGACCAGCAGCACATGATCGATGTTGGCGGCAATCAGCTGCTGCTGGAAATGTTCGCCGGCGGCAGCGCGTTTGAGCAAGGCATGCCGCGGCAGCAGGCCGAGAATCTGCTTGCCGGCCGCATCCAACGCGACCCAATCCCCCACTACGGCGCGTAGTTCCGGATCCGTGCGCGGTCGTAACCAGCTGGCCGGCGCCTGCGCACGGAAACTGTGCTCAGGGTGTTGGGCCAGCTCATAGCCGCTGCGGTGCTGGGCCACGACACGTGCCAATTGCGCACCAGGCCACGGCGCCAAGGCCTCGGCGATGGACTGCGCCGGTGGCCAGCCAATGGCCGCGAAATCGAAGCGGGTTTCGGTCACGCGTCCAGCGCCTTCCAGGCCACCGGCAGGGCGTCCAGCACGTCGCCGGCGGTCATGCCCGGCGCCGTCAGCGCCTCGCAGGCCAATTCACCGGCCACACCATGCAGCCACACGCCGAAACGGGCAGCGTCATAGGGCGCAATCCCCTGCGCGGCAATCGCGCCGATCACACCGGAAAGGACATCGCCAGTGCCGGCGGTGGCCAGGCCGGGGCTGCCGCTGGCATTGAGGTCATGTCGCGTGCCGTCGGTGATCCGGCTGCGATATCCCTTGAGGACAAGGACGGCATGACGCGCGCGGGCAAAGGCATCCACAGCCGCTTCGAATTCCGGACGTCCGGCCGGCGTGCCGGCGTGCAAGCGGCGCATTTCGCCGGCATGCGGCGTCAGAATGCGCGGACCGGCCGGCAACTTCAGGCGGTCTTCGGGAAGTTCGGCCAAAGCATTCAGACCATCGGCATCCAGCAGCAGGCTGCGCGGGAAATCCCGCCACAATGCCAGCACCAAATCCAGCAACGCGGGCGAACGCCCCATGCCCGGGCCGCAGACCACCACATCGGCATGTTGCACCAATGCCAGCAGGGCGTTGACCGCCGCCGCATCAAAACTTCCGCCGGCCGCCTCGGGCAGGCCATGCACGATCAGGGCCGGATCGAACCCGGCGACCGTGGCCGCCACTGACTGCGGCACGCAGACCTCCACCAGTCCAGCGCCCCCACGCAGGGCCGCCATGCCGGCCAAGGCCGGCGCACCGGCCATGGAGCGGCTACCGCCGATGACCAATACCCGGCCGAAATCGTACTTGTGGCAATCGGCCGGCCGATGCAGCAGACGCTTGGCAACGGCGAGCAGGTCGGGCGGCAGGGGATGCGCGTTTTCAGTCATGCGCCTATGGTAACGGCATTCGGCACCGGTGTTCAGTCCGGGGGGATTCCCGTTATCATCGCTGGAACCCCTTGCCCCCGGGATTCCTGAATGCATCACCTTCTCGCCCTCGGCGATTCCTACACCATCGGTGAGGCGGTAGCGCCCGATCAGCGCTGGATCGAACAATGGGCCGACTTGATGCAGGCCGAAAGCCATGCCATCGCCCGACCGGTGCATGTCATCGCCCAAACCGGCTGGACCACCGACGAACTGGCACAGGCCATCACGCTCGCCCAACCGATCGGTGCATGGGATCTGGCGACATTGCTGATCGGTGTCAACAATCAATACCGCGGCCGCGATGTGGACAGTTTCGACAGGGAATTCAATGCCCTGCTGGATACGGCGATGGCCGCCGTGGCAGACCGCCCGGAGCGTGTCCAGGTGTTGTCGATTCCCGATTGGGGACAGACCCCCTTTGGCGCGGCCTGCGGGCGCGATCCGATTCAGGTCAGTGCTGAAATCGATGCCTACAATCAGGCCATCGCCCAGCGTTGCAGTGCGCGCAATATCGCCCTGCTCGATGTCACCGTCCTGACCCGCCGGCACAGCGCCGACCCGCGCATGCATGCCGAGGATGGACTGCACCCCTCGGCGGCCATGTACCGGTTATGGGCCGAGGCTTTGCTTTGCACTGGAAAGTTCGGTAGATTGTAGGCATGCGTGAAAGGAGGGTTCCGCCGCATGAAATTTCCCCTGCTTGTGATGACTGCGATTTGTCTCGGCGCCTGCAGCGGCGGCGGCGGCGGATCGGATTCGCCGAAAGAACGTGCCGCCGCGGCCTGCGAAGCCGAGGCGAAAATCCGCATCGGTGAAAAAACCTACCAACTCGATCCCGCCGCTTTGGCGGGCAGTGCCAAACGCGAGGACGATGTCTGGGCCATGCAGGCACCGATCGTGATTGAACCGGGGCTGCGCGACGAAGCCAAACAGACGCTCGAATGCAAGGTGCGTGTGCAGGACGGCAAGCCCGATGAAGTGACCTACATCAACTTCATTTTCTGAATCCCGTCATCGACTAACAAAAACCCCCGCGATGGCGGGGGTTTTTGTTTCCGGGCAACGCACATCAATCAAAGCGCAGATGCTTGACCGATTTGCCGTGACGGCGGATCAGTTTCAAGGCCTCGATGCCGATGGTGATGTGGCGCTCGACGAAGTTCTCGGTGACCTTGCGGTCCGAAGCCTCGGTTTTCACCCCTTCCGGCACCATCGGCTGGTCGGACACCAGCAGCAAGGCGCCACAGGGAATCGAATTGGCGAAACCGGCGGCGAAGATGGTCGCGGTTTCCATGTCGATGGCCATGCAGCGCAACTTGCGCAGATAGCTCTTGAATTCCTCGTCATGCTCCCAGACCCGGCGGTTGGTGGTGTAGACGGTACCGGTCCAGTAGTCATGGTCCAGATCGCGGATCATGGTCGAAATCACACGTTGCATGGCGAAGGCCGGCAGAGCCGGCACCTCGGGTGGCAGGTAATCGTTCGAAGTACCTTCGCCGCGGATGGCGGCGATCGGCAGGACCAGATCGCCGAGCTGGTTCTTCTTTTTCAGGCCGCCGCATTTGCCCAGGAACAGCACGGCTTTCGGCGGCAATGCACTGAGCAGATCCATCATGGTGGCGGCATTGGCCGAACCCATACCGAAATTGATCATGGTGATGCCGTCAAAGGTGGCGCTGGGCATCGGTTTGTCACGCCCGACCACCTCGGCACCGGTGAGGCGGGCGAAGGTATCGAGATAACCGCCGAAGTTGGTCAGCAGAATGTGCCCGCCGAAGTCCTCCAGCGCCAGGCCGGTGTAGCGCGGCAGCCAGTTGCTGACGATTTCCTGTTTGTCTTTCATGGGTTCTCCTTTGCACTATTGTGCCATGCGTCGGCTTTCCGGTAAAAATTCTTGGCAGACGGCGCCATCTGCTATACGGTATCCGTTCAACCGGAGATTCCCATGTCAAAAACCCCGCTCTGCCTGGCCATGGCATTCGCCCTGTGCGCAGCCCCTGTACAGGCGAAAAAATCGAAAGCCCCGGCCGAGGCCCCCAAACCCGCGCCCTATGCCAGCACCTACCGACCCATCGCCTCGCCGCCCGTATTGCTGCGTAATGCCACGGTACTGACCGGTACCGGCGAACGCCTCGATAACGCCGATGTGCTGATGCAGGATGGCAAAATCCAGGCCGTCGGCAAGGGTCTGGCCGCGCCGCAAGGGGCGCTGAGCGTGGATGCCACCGGCAAATGGATTACCCCCGGCATCATTGACGTGCACTCCCACTTGGGCGTGTATGCCAGCCCCGGCATCGATGCCACCAGTGACGGCAATGAAGCCACCAATGCCGTCACCGCCAATGTCTGGGCCGAGCACTCGGTTTGGCCCCAGGACGCCGGATTCGCCAAAGCACTGGCCGGCGGTGTCACCAGCCTGCAGATCCTGCCCGGTTCGGCCAATCTGGTCGGCGGCCGCAGTGTCATCCTGAAAAATGTGGCGGCAACCACCGTGCAGGCCATGAAGTTCCCGGATGCGCCCTATGGCATCAAAATGGCCTGTGGCGAGAATCCGAAACGGGTTTACGGTGAAAAGGGCGGTCCGTCAACCCGCATGGGCAACATGGCCGGCTACCGCGAGGCCTTCATCGATGCGCAGGATTACCGGAAGCAATGGGATGCCTATGAGGCCGGTGGACGCCGGGGCGAAGCGCCGCCGCAGAATCTGCGCAATGAAACCCTGGCCGGCGTCATGCGTGGCGACATCACCGTCAATATCCACTGCTACCGCGCCGATGAAATGGCGCAGATGATCGATCTTTCCCGGGAATTCGGATTCAAGATCAGCTCATTCCACCATGGCGTGGAAGCCTACAAGATCGCCGATGTGCTCGGCCGTGAAAACATCTGCGGCGCACTCTGGGCCGACTGGTGGGGCTTCAAGCTGGAGGCGTATGACGGCATCGAGGAAAACATCGCGCTGGTCGACCGCGCCCCGGGCGGCTGCGCC
>CAJAPA010000180.1 GCA_903942465.1 uncultured Gammaproteobacteria bacterium | reverse complement strand
GCGGCACCGGCATGGACCAGAAGCAGGGCCGCCAGCAGGGTGAACCCGGTTTCGTGCAGGTCGTGTGCGATATCCTTCAAAGCCGGATTGTAGCCGGTGAATAATTTCGGCAGTTGCACCAGATTGAACCAACGCAACGGAAAGCCGGCCGCCGAATTGAACAGCCATCCGCTCAGCGGCATCGCCAGCAGCAGGAAATACATCAGTCCGTGCACGGCTTTCGCTGCCAGCCGCTGTAAACGCGATCCGGGCAGATCATCCGGCGCACCGGCAACGAAGCGCCATGCCAGCCGCAGCAGGGTCAATGCCAAGACGGTCAGCCCGAAGCTTTTATGCAGGGCGTATATCTGCATTTTCAACGGGGAGTTCGGCAGCTCGGTCATGATCAGGCCGACGATGGAAAGGCCGATGATCAGCAGTGCGGTCAGCCAGTGCAGTCCGATGCTGATGCTGCCCCAGCGTTGCGCGTTGTTTCGAATCATGGTGTCGTGTCCTCGCTATTCCGGTCGGAGAGGGTGGCTTCAATGGCAACATCCAGATGCACGCGGTCGCCGACCAGTGACGGCCAGGCATCGATGCCGAGTGCTTTGCGGCTGAAATCGGTGCTGGCCTGCATGCCAAGGGTTTTTTTCAGCGTCAGCGGATGCCGTTTGTGCGCATTCAACACCACGGTAAAAACGATTGGGGCGGTGCCGCCGGCGATTTCCAGATTGCCGGTGACCCGCAGCAGATTCGACGAGACCGCTTCGACCGACGTGGAACGGAAGCGTGCCTGTGGATGATCGCCGGCCTCGAGAAAGTCCTCGAGCACTTTCCGGTTCCAGCCGGCATCGCCCATGTCCAGCGTGGACAGGTCGATGTCGATGCTGACCTGCGATGCACCCGGATCGGCTTCATCGTAAATCAAGCTGCCGGTCGGGCGTGACACGGTGCCGATGCTGGGCGAGAATCCGGCATGCATGACCTTGAAGGCCACCCGGGTGTGCACCGGGTCGATGCTGTAACGGTCTGCGGCGGTGACTGCCGGCGCGCTGCATAACAGCGTCAGCATCAATCCGATCCGGGGCAATGGCGCGGTCAGGAAACCCATGCCGCTATCATAGGCCAAAGCCTGTCCCTGCATCGCTTTCTGCCGGCAAATGACTGTTCCAGCCCTGCAACGCCCTGAACGGCGTGCAAAATGCCTTATGATGCTTTCTGGATGGTTTGGCTCGGGAGAGAAGGGATGTCTCGTTCGGTATGGGTAATGATTCTGTGGGTCCTGCAGGCCCTGCTGCCCGCGGCCGCTTCGAATGGCCAGTCGCAGTTCCTAACACTCGAAGTCCGCGACGGTCTGCCCAGCCGCCAGGTGATGTCGCTGGCACAGGATCTCGAGGGCTATATCTGGATCGGCACGCAGGATGGCCTGGCCCGCTATGACGGGGGTAAGTTCAAGGTATACCGGCATGTGCCCGGCGATAACCGCTCGCTTCCCGGAAACTACGTGCAGACCCTCCATGTCGATTTCGCCAACCGGATTTGGCTGGCCGTCGAAGGACATGGCCTGCAGCAGATGGATGCCAGCCATACCGGTTTCAGTCCGATGCCGCTCGGGAAAGAGGCGGGGGTTGCGGATGTCTGGGCCATCGCTTCGAACGGTGATGGTTCGGTCTGGTTCGGAACATTCGGAAACGGGTTGTTCCGCCTGCTCCCCGATGGCCGTCTTCTGCACTATCTGCCGACTCCCGGCAAGCCTGGATTGCCGGATGAAAACGTGCTGTCACTGGCCTTCGATGCCGGCGGCACGCTCTGGATTGCCACCACCAGCGGCATCGTCCAATGGCGCAAGGAAAACTTCATCGCGTTCGACAACAGCCGCCTGCAATCGCCGATTGTGCTCAGCCTCATGCCGGATAAAGATTTCGGAATGTGGCTCGGTACCAGTAGCGGTCTCTATCTGGCCGCAAAAGATGGCAGCATCCAGACGCCGGCCTGGACTGCCGACCTGACTGATAACCGCATCATGGCGATGCTGACCGACCAGGACGGTTCACGTTTCTTCGTCGCGCGCAATGGGCTTAACCGCCTTGTGGACGGGCGTATTGAAAAAATGCGCAAGGCCGAGCGTTTCATGACGGCATTGCAGGACCAGACCGGCGGATACTGGTTCGGCGGTGAAAGCGGTCTGCTCCGGCAGCCGGCCTCCTGGCGTTATTTCCGGAGTATTGCCGGACCGGAAGACCCCGTGCCGCTCCGTATCAGCCGGCCCGAGGATTACCATGCCGCGGGCGATGGCAGTTTCCTGCTGGCGGGTAATTCCGGTGACATCGACCGGTACTGGCCCTCCACCGGCCGCATTGCGCATTTGGATCTGCCCCCTGCGGCGGATGGCATCAACCAGATTACCGCCATCAGTCAGGACTCCGCCGGCATCATTTGGGCCGGCGGTTCCCGATCCGGCGCAATTGAATTGCTACGTTATGATCCAGCCAACCGAGGCATGCGTATCTGGCGTCAGGATTCGACTGACAATCCGCTTCAGATCGGGCCCATCAAACATATCCTGCAGACGCCGGATGGACTGGTGTGGATCAACGCTTACGGCGGCGGCTTGCAGGCGCGCGATGCCAAGGATGGACGCATTGTCCATCAAATCACGCCGGATAGCGGGCATGGCTTGCAGTTCCCCGATCCGAACCAGCTGTTTGTCGGGCCGGATGGCGCACTCTGGGTGGCCGGCGGGGAGGGATTGCTGCGCTGGCATGCGGATTCCGCAAAGTTCGTGAGGGTCGCCGGCGCGCCCGGGCAACGGGTCTACAGTGCCTTGATGATGCCGCCGCAGACACTCTGGCTCGGACGGCTCGGGCTGCTGGAAGCCTATCGCTGGCAGGGTGGAAAGCTGGAAAGAATCCGCAGTATTGCCGGCGACGAGGGTTTGCCGGCCGTCGATGTGCTTGGCATCCGCGCTGACCGCAGCGGGGCGCTGTGGATGACCTCCCTGCGCGGATTGATGCGTTTTGATCCGATTCAGAACCGTGTCCGGGTTTATGGAATCAAGGATGGCCTGCCGAGCCAGGAGTTCCTGAAGCGGCCGCCGGTCATCACTGCTGACGGCCAAGGCCTGGCCCTGGGCACTCTGGGTCCGGTGGCATTCTCCCCGGACCGCATGTTGGCGTCCGCCCAGAAGCCGCGATTGGTCATCGAACAGACCAGTGTCCGGCGCGGGGAGGATGTGCGTCAGCTCGACTACCGAAAACCGATCGTGCTGGAACCGAATGACCGCGACTTCAGCGTTGATGCCCTGTTGCTGACCTTCGATGACGCCTCCAGCCATCGCTTCCGGTCCCGCCTGTCCGATTACGATCCCGATTGGGTTGAAATGGGCAGCAATGGCCAGCGGCTTTTTTCGACATTGCCGCCGGGGTCCTACCGGCTCGAACTGGTTGCCGCCGGGGTTGACGGGCTTTGGTCTGAGCCGGTGGTGCTGGCGCTGGACGTATTGCCGCCTTGGTGGTTGAGTTACTGGGCTTTCGTGCTCTTCATCGCGGCCGGCATTCTGCTGATCGGACTGGCCGTCATGGCCTACCGAAGCCGATTGAAGCAACGCTATGTCCGGCAACTGGAGGCACAGCAACAGCAACTGCTGGTAAAAGGCTCCGAAGCCAAATCCCGTTTCCTGGCCAACCTCGGACACGAAATCCGCACGCCGATGACCGGCGTTCTGGGCATGACCGAACTGCTGTTGGCCGGCGAATTGCCCGAAAAGCCGCGGACCCAGGTCACGGCCATCAAGAAAGCCGGCGAACATCTGCTGAGGCTCATGAACGATGCCCTCGATCTGTCCAAGATCGAAGCCGGGCAGCTCGAGCTCGACCATCAGGCGTTTTCCATCCACGCTTTGTCAACCGAGGTGCAATCCTTGCTTGAGCCGATGGCGCGGCAGAAAGGGCTCTACTGCAATCTGCAGATCGATCCGGAATTGCCCCCTGGGTTTCTCGGCGACATCGGACGTATCCGCCAGATACTCCTCAATCTCGGCAGCAATGCCGTCAAGTTCACCGCGCAGGGCAGCGTCACCCTGAAAGTGCAGCCGTTCTGGCCGAAAGGGGTCCAGTTCGTGGTGATGGATACCGGCCCGGGCATGACGGCCGAACAACAAAGCCGGCTGTTCCAACGCTTCGTACAGGCCGATGGCCTGCGAACCGCACAGCAGTTCGGTGGCAGCGGACTGGGTTTGGCCATCAGCAAGGAATTGGCCTTCCTGATGGGCGGCGATATTCAAATCAGCAGCGAGCCCGGCAAGGGCTCGATGTTTACGCTGACGCTCCCGCTGCATGCTGCCCAGGTGCCCGTTGCGGTTGTTGAGCCTGCGCAATCTGCGTCTCCCGGGCAGGCGCGCATCCTGTTGGTCGAAGATGACGACACCATCAGCCAGGTGGTCAGTCAGTTGCTCTCGGCCGATGGCCATGCCGTGACCGGCTCGCGCAATGCGCTCGAAGCCATGACCCGGACATCGCAGGAAACCTTCGATATGATTTTTTGCGACATCGATCTGCCGGGCATGGACGGACTGGAGTTGACCCGGCTCTGGCGGCAACAGGGACTGACGACGCCGATTGTCGCGCTGACCGCACGAACCCAGGCCGATGCCGAGCAACACTGCCGTGAGGCAGGGATGAACGGCTTCCTGCGCAAGCCGGTGACCGGCCGTCAGCTGCGCGATGCCATCCTGGCGGTGCGGCCTAGTTGAGGCTGGTCTGTCCGGCCATGAACTGCCAGGTGCGGGTGATATAGAGCACGTTCGGATTTTCCGCCGTTTGCGGCAGGGCCGCGAACGGTTCGGAGAGTTTCACGATGTCCACGGCCGCTTTGTCGAGGACCTTGTTGCCACTGGATTTGACCACGGTGATGCCTTCAATGCGGCCATCGCGGCGGATGGCGACGGTTAGGATCAATTGTCCGCTGAGCCGATTAATCAGCGCCTGTTGCGGATAGTTGGCATTGCCGATGCGTTCAACCCGGCGCACCCAGTCGTTCATGTATTGGGCGTAGGCGTATTCACGGGTACTGGCGGTGATGTATTTATGGCGGCTGCGACGGGCCTGCAGCGTTTGCTTCTGACTGTACTCATTGGCTAGCTTGGCCAGGGCCAGACTCTGTTCGACCAGCTCCTGCCCGGGCGGCAGCGGTTCGGTGCTGTTCGGTTTCTGTTCCTGGGCGCGTGGTCGGGTCTGCGTGCTCGCGCCCTGACTGGTAAGAACGCGTTGGACGGTCTCCGGTTCCGGTGGCGTCTGCTGGGCCTGCAAGGCCACGGGGGCGTCGCCGGACTGGGTCTGCGGCAATTGCGACAGTTGGTCGTCCTTCGGGCGCTGCGGCGCCTCGCTGTCGCCGCCGCCCTGATTATTGGTCTGCGCCAGAAAGTCCGCCTGTTCCGGCGGTGCCGGGCTGGCGGTCGGGCTGAGGATGACGTCCAAGGTCGGGTTGACCGGTGCGGCTTTGTTCAATGTGAAACCGACGCCCAACACCACCACGCCATAGCCGATCAGGGACAGCAGGAAGGTGCCGGTCAGGCGATCGCGCGGTCCGACCTTCCGGGTCATGCCTTTTCCAGGCGCGCTTCGATGGCATCGAACAGCAGGCCGGCGATATTCAGTCCGAACTGCTTGTCCAGTTCCCGCACGCAGGTCGGACTGGTCACATTGACTTCGGTCAGATAATCGCCGATGACATCCAGGCCGACAAACAGCATCCCGTGTTCACGCAGCCACGGACCCAGCTGGCCGGCAATCCAGAAGTCGCGTTCACTCAGCGGCCGGCCTTCGCCCCTGCCGCCGGCCGCCAGATTGCCCCGGAATTCATCCCCTTGGGGAATGCGCGCCAGGGCATAGGGCACCGGTTCGCCGTCCACCAGCAAAATGCGTTTGTCGCCGTCCCGGATTTCGGGCAGATAGCGCTGGAGCATGGTCAGTGACCCGCCGGCAGTCAGTGTTTCCAGAATCACATTCAGATTGCTGTCGCCTTGGCGGATGCGGAAGATCGATTTGCCACCCATGCCATCGAGCGGCTTGGCGACAACATCGCCGTGTTCCCGGATGAATGCCTTGAGCTCGCCCAAATTGCGGCTGACCAAGGTCGGCGGACAGCATTGCGGAAACAGCAGTGCCGCCAATTTCTCATTGAGGTCGCGCAGTCCCTGTGGCCGATTCACCACCAGCACGCCTTGATTTTCCGCAATGCTCAGGATTTGGGTGTCGTGGATGAATTGATCATTGACCGGCGGATCTTTGCGCATCAGTACGGCATGAACCGTGCTCAACGGAAATGTTTGCCAATCACTCTTGGTAAAATATTGATATTTATCGTCTTTTAGTTGTACTTCGGCCATGGTGGCGATGGCTTGACCATCCCGCAGGGCCAGACTGCCCGGTTGGACATAAAGCACGCGGTAGCCCCGGCGTTGGGCTTCCAGCATCAGGGCGAAGCTGGTGTCTTTCTCGGTATGGATGCCCTCGATCGGATCCATGACCACGGCTATGGCTTTGTGCATGCAGGGCCTCGCTCTCGGGTTTCGGGGACTGTGTTAGATTGAAAGGCTGAAAAAGCTTGGCTAAATCGGAATTCGCCTATTATTATGGCAGAGTAGCGCGATTCGGTCGGCCCGGCGCATAAGAGAATGATTTTGGGGAGTTTGATGGACAATGCACAACTCAATGGCCTGAGAGTGATGGTGGTGGATGATTCCAAGACCATCCGCCGTACGGCCGAGACGCTGTTGGTCAAGGAAGGCTGCTCCGTCGCCACTGCCGTCGACGGCTTCGAGGCCTTGGCGATGATCGCCGACCAGCAGCCGCACATCATTTTCGTCGATATCATGATGCCGCGTCTGGACGGTTACCAGACCTGTGCGCTGATCAAGAACAACCAGCAGTTCAAGAATACGCCGGTCATCATGCTGTCCTCCAAGGATGGCCTGTTCGACAAAGCCCGTGGCCGCGTGGTCGGAGCCGAGCAGTACCTGACCAAACCCTTCACCCGGGATGAGCTGTTGTCCGCCATCCGCCAGTTCGTCCCCCAGCTCAAGGCCTGATTCCATGTCGGCACTGACCTCCATTTTCGGGAAGCTTCAGGACTACCAGCGGCGCTCGATCGCACATGTTGCCGCAGCGCCGGAAGTTTCGGAAGAGCCCGGCCACTGGCGCGCCATCGCCTACCGTCTCGGCCCATACCCGCTGGTTTCTGCTTTCGAACAGGTCATCGAAATCACCGGTGTTCCGCCGATGACGCCGGTGCCGCGTTCCGAGCCCTGGCTGCTCGGCGTCGCCAATTCGCGCGGCAACCTGCTGCCGATCGTTGATTTCAAACTGTTCATCTTCGGAGAGCGCACGCTCATGCACGACGGCCAGCGCATGCTGGTCGTGCAGCAACCCGGAGGCATGGTCGCGGTGGTGGTCGATGAACTGTACGGCCAGCGTTTCTTCAACGACGCGCAGCTGGTGGATGAGGCATCGGCCTTCGCCGAAGGCCGTCTTGGCCATTTCGTCAGCAAGGCCTACAGCGCGCTCGGCAAGACATGGGGCGTTTTCGACATGGACCTGTTGACGCGCACACCGGAATTCAGACAGGCTGCAGCTTGACGTAACACCAAAATACTTCAGGGGATATGCGACACATGAGCATGAATAAACTACGTTCCTTCACCACCAAGCTCGGGACATACAGCCAGCGTTTCTGGCTTCTCATCCTGGCGATGGCAGTGCTGGCGTTCGCGGCGAACTTCATCGCGACCAACTACTACAGTGCGCAGGAAAACCAGGCGCGTGCACTCAGCTCCGAGCTTCAGGTGCTTTCGCAGAAACTGGCCAACTATTCCAAGCAGTCGGCTTCCGGCAATGCCGAGTCTTTCGCCGAATTCCAGGCGACCAAGGATCGGATCGCCGATATCGTGACCAAGCTCAACAAGAGCCATAACTCCCTGGGCGCCAAGGGCGCGTTGGCACAGGTCGGCAAGACCTGGGACACCATCGAGAAGAATGCCGATGTCATCCTGAAATCCGAAAAGGAAGTGGTCACCCTCTCGAATACCGCCAGCCAGTTCAATGCCCGTGTGCCGCAGCTGTCGGCCCGATTGAGCGAAGTGGTGTCGGCCATGTCCGATTACGCCGCGCCGGCGGCACAGATCAACCTGGCGAACCGCCAGATCGTGCTGGTCGACCGCATGGCGCGCCGCGTGACCGAAGTGGTTGCCGGTGGTGACAAAGCGGTCTCCTCCGCGGATGCGCTGTCGCGCGATACCGCGGCGTTCTCGCAGGTGCTGACCGGTCTGAAGTCCGGCAATGCCGACTGGAACGTATCCCCGGTCGCTTCTCCGGCCGCCATGAATTCCGTGGTCGCCGCCGAGCAGCTGTTCGGCGAATCCGAAAAGGAAATCAAGTCCATTCTCGATGCGTCCACCAACCTGTTCGACGTGCACCAGGCCGAAGGTGCGATTTCGCTCGATTCCGCCGTGCTGCTGGAAGACAGCGAAAACCTGTACAAGGCGTATGACAACATCAATCTCCGCCGCATTTTCCCGAACAGCTACATCACCCTGGTCTCGGCACTGGCGGCGCTGGTCAGCATCTTCTTCCTGGCGCTGCTATATCTGAGCAGCCAGAAGGGTGAATTGTCGCGCTCCAAGGAAACCAACCAGCAGCAGCAGCAGGCGATTATGCGCCTGCTCGATGAAATCGATCCGCTCTCGAACGGTGACCTGACCACCAAGGCCACGGTGACCGAAGACTTCACCGGCGCCATCGCCGACGCCATCAACAATACCGTGGATGAAATGCGGCTGCTGGTGGGTACCATCAACGACACCTCGGTGCAGGTTTCGGCCTCGGCCCAGGAAACCCAGGCTACGGCCGCCCAGCTCGCCGAAGCGGCCGAGCAGCAGGCCCGCCAGATCGAATCGGCTTCGAGCCAGATCACACGCATCGCCGACAACATCGATGACGTCTCGCGCCGTTCCGCCGAGTCGGCGGAGGTGGCGACGCGCTCCGTGGAAATCGCATCGAAGGGCGCCGATGTGGTGCGACAGACCATTCACGGCATGGACAACATCCGTGGACAGATCCAGGAAACCGCAAAACGCATCAAGCGTCTCGGCGAAAGCTCGCAGGAGATCGGATCGATCATCGAACTCATCAATGACATCGCCGAGCAGACTAACATCCTGTCCTTGAACGCGGCCATCCAGGCGGCGTCAGCCGGTGAAGCCGGCCGCGGGTTCGCGGTGGTGGCCGATGAAGTACAGCGACTGGCCGAGCGTGCATCCAATGCCACCAAGCGCATCGAAACGCTGGTGCAGACCATTCAATCCGATACCAATGAAGCGGTGAACTCGATGGAGCAGACCACCGCAGAAGTGGTCGCCGGTGCGCGACTGGCGGAAGATGCCGGTCTGGCCCTGGGCGAAATCGAAACCGTGTCGGGCGATCTGTCGAAACTGATTCAGGACATCTCCGTGGCTTCCAAGGAGCAGTCCCGTTCGGCCGGCAGCATCACCGAATCGATGGCGGCCATTCAGGACATCACCAAGCAGACCTCGCAGGGCGCCGGCAACACGGCGGAGTCGGTCGGAAATCTGGCGAAACTCGCCGCAGACCTGCGTCGTTCCGTGGCGAACTTCAAACTGCCGGGCTGACGGCCAGCGATGCGCACCAGCGCAAGCCGCGTCCCGATTGGAATCTGCGAAGGTTTTGAATGAAATTACTGAGCCCCATCGATGTTACTGTCCTGACCTGGCTGAAGCCGGAGCTTGACAGCACCCTGCAGTCGGCGCGTTCGGCACTCGAACGCTTCGTCGAGGAAGGCCAGGGCATTACCGCGCTCCGTGAGTGCAGCGGTCATCTGCATCAGGTCGCCGGCATTCTCAATATGGTCGAGCTGACCGGCGCCGCGCGTCTGGCGGAGGAAATGGAGCGTCTCTCGCTTGCCCTTGCCGCCGGCGCCATGCCGAATGCCGACAATGCCTTTTCATTGCTGATGCAGTGCATCGTGCAGCTCCCGGATTACCTGGAGCGTCTGCAGAACGGCAACCGCGATGTGCCGGTGGTGCTGCTGCCGCTGGTCAACGAACTTCGTTCGATCCGCGGCGAGGGCATTCTCGGTGAAGAGGCCGTTTACTCCGCGCCGACCCAGCAGCCGCTTCCGGAAGATGTGATTTCGCAGATCCGCAGCCAGGGCGATGATTCCGACTTCGCGGCCCTCTCGCTGCAGTTCCAGGCGCATCTGCAGGGCTGGCTTAACAATGCCGCCGATGCCGATGCCGCCGGAAAACTGGCCGCGGTCTGCGGCCGGATCAGCGCGCAGTGCCGTGAAGAATCCAGCCGTAAACTGTTCTGGGTTGCTTCTGCTTTGCTTGCCGCGCTTGCGGACCGCAGCATTGAACGTGATGATGCCCTCAAACAAAGCCTGGTGAAAGTCGACCAG
>CAJAPA010000179.1 GCA_903942465.1 uncultured Gammaproteobacteria bacterium | reverse complement strand
TCTGGCTGGACGCCGCCCGGCCGCACGACCGCAATCTCATCACTCTGGTCGAGCGTTATCTGAAAGAGCACGACACCGCAGGGCTCGACATCCGCATTCTGGCGCCGGTGGACGCCATGCGCCACACGCTGGCACGCACGCGCCAAGGTCTCGATACCATTTCGGTGACCGGCAACGTGCTGCGCGATTACCTGACCGATCTGTTTCCGATCATGGAGCTCGGCACCAGCGCAAAGATGCTGTCGATCGTTCCGTTGATGGCCGGCGGTGGTCTGTTCGAAACCGGTGCCGGCGGCTCGGCGCCGAAACACGTGCAGCAGTTCACCGCCGAAAATTACCTGCGCTGGGATTCGCTCGGCGAGTTCCTGGCATTGGCGGCCTCGCTCGAACACTTGGCCGAAACCACCGGCAATGCCCGCGCCCGCGTTCTGGCGGATGCGCTGGACATCGCCAACGGCCGCTTCCTTGACACCGACAAATCGCCGGGCCGGAAGCTCGGCACCATCGACAACCGCGGCAGCCATTTCTACCTCGCCCTGTATTGGGCGCAGGCGCTGGCGGCACAGGACGCCGATGCGGCGCTGAAGTCCAGGTTCGCACCGCTGGCAAAAGCCCTGACCGAGAACGAGGCCAAGATCGTCGCCGAACTTCTGGCCGTGCAGGGTCACGCGGTGGATATCGGCGGCTATTACCGTCCGGACGCGGAAAAAATGGCGACCGCACTGCGACCCAGCGCTACGCTGAACGCGGTTTTGGCCGCGGTGTAAATCGGGCCATGAAATTCACCGCACTGCGCTACCTCCTTGTCGGCCTTTTGGCCGGCGCGTTGATCACTGCTGCCGTTTCTTATTTGCTCATGCGCCAGCAGACGCCGGAGGCACCGCCGCGCGCCGCGTCGGTGGCCGCGCTGCCGCGCTTCGAAACCTTTGGTTTGGCCTTGCCGGCACTGGGCGTGGACCGCACCGTGCGGGTCTATCTGCCGCCGGGCTATGCCGACTGCAAGGACTGCCGTTATCCGGTCGTGTACTTCATGGACGGGCAGAACGTCTTCGATGCCGCGACCAGCTATGCCGGCGAATGGGGCGCCGATGAAGTGCTCGACGGCTTGCATGAAAAACACGGCTTGGCGGTGATTGCCGTCGCCATCGACCATGGCGGCGAAGCGCGCATGCAGGAACTCAGTGTGTGGTCCCATCCCGAGTTCGCGCCCGCCAAGGGTGAAGCCTATCTGGCCGATCTCATCGGTGCGCTGAAGCCGGCGGTGGATGCACGCTACCGGACGCAGCCGGAGGCCGCCACCACCGTCATTGCCGGCAGTTCCATGGGTGGCCTGATGGCGCATGCGGCAGTCATGCGCCACCCCGAGGTGTTCGGTCGTGCTCTGGTCTTTTCGCCCAGCTACTGGTTTTCTCCGGCCATCGCCCAAGAGACTGCAAACACGCCTCTGCAGCCCGGACAGCGCGTGTATATTTATGTCGGCGGCTCCGAGGGCGATGACATGCTGTCCGATGCCGAAGCGATGGCCGTGCGCTGGAAGGCCACGTTGCCGGCCACGGCCGCATTGCAGTTCGCCGCCGCCACCAAGGCCGGCCACAACGAAGCGGCCTGGCGCACGGCTCTGCCCGATGCCCTGTGCTGGACATTCGCGCCGGCATGTGAGGCCGCAAAGACGGCCCGCTAGACCAGCGCCATTGCGTTGAGCGCATATCGCTATATTAGTGGAATATAATAAAAGACAGCCCTCCCGCCAACCGCTCTGGAACGACAATGCGCCATCTGCGGCATCAAGCCCTCTACCTGCCGGCCCTGGCCGTTCTGATCAGCCTGCTGTTTTCCACGCTGACCCGCATCGGTCTGATGGCGGTTGCCTGGCCGGGCGTGGATCACCGTGTCGGCGAGCTCCTTGGCATTTTCGGCCATGGCGCGGTCGGCGATCTGCTTTTTGCGTTGGCACTCGGCGGGTTTCTGCTGTTTTTCACCGCGCTGACGCATACCGGCAAGCCAATG
>CAJAPA010000178.1 GCA_903942465.1 uncultured Gammaproteobacteria bacterium | reverse complement strand
GTGTATTCCACGGTCAAGATGGCCATGCCGGGGCGCGAAATCGAGTACACCTGCTTGATGCCTTCGATTTCGGAGAGCTTTTTTTCCAGTGGATCACTGACCAGCTGTTCGACCTGTCGGGCATCGGCGCCGGGAAACGGCACGAACACATTGGCCATGGTGACATCGATCTGCGGCTCTTCTTCCTGAGGCGTGATCAATACCGCAACCAAGCCCAGCAGCAGGCCGAGGATAGCCAAGATCGGCGTCAGCGGATTGTTCTGGAAACGCGCCGCTAGACGGCCGGAAATGCCGAGATGATCATGCTTGGACATATCAGCGATCCTGTTTGGCGCGGTAATCGGCCAACGCCTGCGCCGCGCGCACCGGGTCGGCGGCGACCCGTTCGTCAGCTGCCAGTCCGGAGATCACTTCCACGTTGCCATCACGCGACTCACCCAGACGCAATTGACGCAGCAACAAGCGGTCTTTGCCGATGACATAGGCGCCGCTGAGTTCGCCCCGATGCCAAATGGCTTTTTCCGGGAGCCAGATTCGACTGTCGGTATTGGCAACGGCAAAGCGCACGGAGGCGACTTGGCCCGGTACCAACGGTGTGTCGGTTTTAGGCAATTGCACGCGCACGCTCACGCTGTGGCTGGTGGCATCGGCGCTGTCATAAACCAGTACGCTTTCAGCCGTCAGCACGCTGCCGTCGACCAGCACAACTTCAGCCTGTGGCGCGGTCCGCAGGGCGGCGGCTACACCTTGGGGAACCTGAATCTGAATCCGGAAACGATCGGGATTGAACACCCGCAACAGCGGCTGTCCCGGCGCCACGCTTTCTCCGGGCTCCACCAAGCGTTGTGACAGAACGCCGTCATAGGGCGCGCGGATTTCGGTGTAGTCGGCTTGCTGCATGGCTTGTGCAACCGTTGCCTCTGCCGCACGGGCATTGGCGATAGCGGCATTTTTGGCGGCCAAGGCCTGATCCAGCTGTTGTTTGGAAATGTATTGCTGTTTGGCCAGACCGGCGTAACGCCGGTAGGTGGCCTCGGCTTCAACGGCTTGTGCGCGGGCAGCGGCCGCCTGCGCCCGTGCCGCTTCAGCGCCGGCACGTTGTTCCACGCCGCTCAGACGCAGCAAGACCTGGCCGGAACGCACGCGGTCATTCACATCCACCAGAACGGTTGCTACACGGCCGGCTGTCTGCGCGGTCAGGTCGGCCTGCTGCACGGCTTCAATGACGCCGTCCCATCGACTTGCTGCTCCGGTGGTCTGGGACTGCGGGGTAATGGCTTCAATGCCCCGCATGTCCATAGCCGGCGGGGTGCCGGTGTCGGACGAACAGGACGCCAGTGCGGCGCAAAGCAGGAGAACGGATGTAAGGGTTTTCATAGTCATCAAAGATTCGTTTTAGGCGGCGAAGTGACGCTTATTTGAAGTGATTCCCGGCGGGGATGCCGAGCAGCTTGAAGGCCCAGGCGGCAGGACAAAATCCGGTGAGACTGGCTTGGAACAGATTCAGTCCGATGAATACCGTGAACCAGATAAAGTTCGGATTCACGAAATAGGTCAGCAGCACGCTGATCAAAACCATGACGCCGGCAAAAGCCATGACAGCGCGATCGAGATTCATAAAGAACTCCTAAGTTGGTCAGGGGGTGGGGATTACTTGAGGCGCTCGATACCGAGCAGACTCATGATGTGTTTTTCATACACCGGTTCGGACGTGCCGTTGCGCATTTTGTACAGGAAGTATTTCTCGAAGGCGATTTTGGCGTAATGCACCCACTTGCCGAGTTTGGTCCAGGTGACATTGCGTGGCGGAATCTGCGGCAGGGCCACGAATGCGGCGCCGGTATCACCCATATCGGCGAGGCAAACGGCATTCCAGGTGCCTTCGAATTCGGCCGGCTTTCCGGCGATTTCGGCGTTGATGTTTTCCACGATTGTGGTGACCATGGACTCGATCATGAAGCCGGTTTTCGGAGCGCCGGTGGCGACCGGCGTGGCTTCCACCGGCGGGATGGCCACACAGACGCCGGCGGCGAAGATTTCCGGGTATTTCACCGAGCGCATGTGTTTGTCGGTCAGCACGAAGCCGCGGGGGTTGCATAGGCCTTCCACGGCAGCCACGGCATCAACGCCCTTGAACGCCGGCAGCATCATGCAGAACGCGAATGGCACGGCATGGGTTTTCTTCTCGGCGCCGCTGTCGTTGCATTCGCTGACATGCATCATGCCGGGCTCGACGCCGGTGATTTTGGCGTTGACGATCCATTTGATGTGGCGCTGGCGCATTTCGCTTTCCATCAGGCCTTTCGAATCACCGACGCCGCCCAGGCCCATGTGCCCGATGTAGGGTTCGCTGGACACGAAGGTCATCGGCACCTTGTCGCGCAGTTTGCGTTTGCGCAGATCGGCATCGAGAATCATGATGAATTCATAGGCCGGCCCGAAGCAGCTGGCGCCCTGTACGGCCCCGACCACGATCGGTCCGGGATTTTTCAGGAACGCCTGATAATGCGCCCAGGCTTCTGTGGCATGCGGGGTGGTGCACACCGAGTGGGTGTGTCCGCCGTGCGGGCCGGTGCCGGGTACTTCTTCAAAAGCCAGCCGCGGCCCGGTGCAGATCAGCAGATAGTCATAGGGGGTGGGCTCGGCTTGGCCGGCGCGCACAGTTTTGGCCGCCGGGTCTATTTCGGTAATACGCTCGGGAACAAAACGGATGTTCTTCTTGACCAGATGTTCGCCGGCGTCCAGGGTGATTTGCTCGGCGTCGCGCCAGCCCACGGCCAGCCAGGGGTTCGAGGGCGTGAAGCTGAAACGCGGGCCGTCGCCGTACACACTGATTTCGGCGTTGCGGCCGAGCTTATTGCGGAGTTCATAGGCGGCGCTCATGCCGGCGATGCCGGCACCCATAACGACGATGCGTTTCAT
>CAJAPA010000177.1 GCA_903942465.1 uncultured Gammaproteobacteria bacterium | reverse complement strand
GGCCGATCGACGCTTGCTGTTGGACTGTTTCCGCCAGGACACCGAACAACTGCAGTCGTTGCTGGCCTGGGATTGCAGCGCATGGTTGGCCTGAACCTTGTGAATACCTATTTCACCGATTGGCAATTCGGGCGCATATGTTATCGGTGCCGCACGACCTGAGGCGCGCTGTGTTCACACAATCCTGATGAGGACATCCTCGAGCGTCACCGTCTGCCCGCTGCGGATCTTCGCGGTTTTGCGCAGCTCCGGCCGGCCATCGACCGACACGATGCCGCTGGCCACAATCTGCTTGCCGATGCCGCCGCTGTCGCACAGCCCGACCAGCTTCAGCAGCTGGTTGAGCTCGACGAATTCACCTTCCAGTTCAAACCGGACTTCGGTCATCAGTTGAAAGCGAAGGTACGGCGGATGGTGGTGGTCTCGCCATTGCCGCGGAATTTCCAGCGACGAACGGTGTTCTGCACGGTTTTATCGAAGACATTGCGCGGCAAAGCGCTGATGATGCGCACACCGGTCACATCACCGGCGCCGTTAATGGTGATCTCCGCAACCACTTCGCCCTTGGTGCCTGACGCCAGGGCTTCACGCGGATAGGGCGGCTGCGGCGTGCTGATTGGCACCACGGCGGCCTTGGCGGCGGGTTGCTGAGCCACCGGTTCCGCCGGCGGCGCCTGCACCACGGGAGCGGGGGCCTGCACCACGGGAGCGGGGGCTTGAACCACCGGCGCGGCGGCGGGGGCTTGTTCGGATGCAGCTTCTCTGGCCTTCTTGGCAGCTTCTTCCCTGGCTTTGGCGGCATCCGCAAGCACTTTGGCTTCAGCGGCAGCCTTGTCTTCTTCTTCGGTGGCGGCGTTGGCTTCGGCCTCGGCCTGACGGGCCTTCATTTTTTCCAGATCGGTTTTAACCCGCGCCAGCGCCGGGGCGTTCGGATCGGCAAGGCGGATTAGGCCTTCAAGGCGCAAGGCTTCGCGGTCATCGAATTTGGCAATGGCCTGATCCATGCCGATCACGGCGTAAGGGACGATATCGGTAATCGCGGTTTCCACCGACTCATCCGGAGTTTTCAGCTTCTGACGCAGGGCCAGATAGTATTCCAGCGCACTGTTTCCGCTGGGTTTGACCCAGCGCTGTTCCATCACCGCTTTTCGGGCACGATCGCGGAGGTCTTTTTCCGGCCACTGCACCAAGCGATCGACAGATGACTGGATTTTCTGTTTATGTACCTTCGCGGCGCCTTCGGCGGCGGCCTGCTCGTCTTTCTTGTCGGTACACGCCGCGAGACTCAAACAAATTGCCAGAATCAGTAGTGAATACAAGCCGATACGCGCCGAAGTCTTGTGCTGTTTCATTCGTTTATTCCCCCATAGACCCTATAGAACAGTCAATTTTAACGGCCTTGTCAAGGAATTTAACGGTTTTTTACGGCCGGCACTCGACAAAGTGTTAAAAAACTCTTAATAATGAACATGTACGACCTGTCTTTCTTGTTTCATTAATTTCGCCAGTTCCCGGCGAGCGCTCCAACCACAACTATATCTACATAGGGTGAATCTCATGATCAATCGTAAAAAACTCAGTGCCGCAGTGCACAGTGCCCTGATTCTGGGCACCGGCGCCATGCTGGCTCCTGTTGCCCAGGCCCAGGAAGCTGCCAAAACCATCGACACCGTGCAGGTGACCGGCTCGCGCATCAAGCGCGTGGATGCCGAAACCGCCAGCCCGGT
>CAJAPA010000176.1 GCA_903942465.1 uncultured Gammaproteobacteria bacterium | reverse complement strand
CGTGCTCAGGCACTTACAGAGAGGTTTTATGGAAATCAGAAAGGCAAGCGTTTCCGATATGTTCGGCTGGCTTATCGGCAGCTTCAAATTGGTCGGCAAGCACTGGGGTACCTTCCTGCTGGCCGCGCTGGTCAGTCTGGCCGCCATCTTCCTGCTGGCCTTCGCAGCCGGTCTGGTCATCGGCCTTAGCGCCGCCGGGGCCGCCATGGGCGATATCGAAAGCATCGACTGGCAGAAAATCGCCCTGCTGTACGCCGCCATCCTGCTGGTGGCCTTGATCCTCGTGCCGCCGTTCATCGCCGGCTGGTTCGTGCTCACCAGGAAATTGGCTGAAGGCGAGTCGGCCTCGGTCAGCGACCTGTTCGCCGGTTACGGCGATGGCGCGCTCTGGAAAAAACTGATCGCCTTCGGCTTCATCGGCGCCGTGCTGAACATCGCCGTGCAGGGCGGTTACATTCTGGTCTGCATGGCGCTCGGCGTCGGCAGCGACGACATCGGCCAGTTCATGACGGCCCAGCTGAGCAATGATCCGGAAGCCATGGCCGGATTGTCCGCCGCTTTCTGGATGGCCTATTGCGGCATCATCCTGATCGGCTCGTTGCTGCAGACCGCCTTCATGCTCGGCTTCTGTCAGGCCGCGCTGACCGATTCCGATGCCCTGGATTCGGTGAAGACCGGCATTGCCGCGACGCTGAAGAACGTGGTCAGCCTGCTGCTGTTCATGCTAGTGATGCTGCTGGTTCTGCTTGCCGCTGTTCTGGTCATCGGTCTGCTCGCGGGGCTGCTCATCGCGGCACTGAGCATGCTCAACAGCAACATCGCGCTGGCGCTCGGCGCTGTGATTTACCTGCTGCTGCTACTGTTCATCTATCCGCTGATGTTCTCGTTCCAGTACATGTTCTGGCGCGATGTGCTCGGCGGCGGCGGCAAAGCGCCGGCTATCAGCGATTCGGAAGTTTTGATCTAAGCGCCGCGGCGCGGATTTCGTCCCAGCGTCCGGCCGCAATGGCCGGGCGTGCGGCCAGCCAGGACACCCCCACGCTCGGGATATTGGCTTCGGCCAGATACGCCGGAAGCTCGGCCTCGGTAATACCGCCGGTGCAGCAGAAGCGGGCCTCGGGAAACGGGCCGGCAAAGGCCTTGGCCAAGGCAATGCCGTTGATGGCGCTGGCCGGAAACAGTTTGAAATGAGTCAGTCCGGCATTCAGTCCGAGCATGAGCTCGGACGCCGTGGCGATGCCCGGCAACAGCGCCAGACCCAATTCGCGGGCACCCTCGAGCAGTTCCGTACTGATACCCGGCGACACCACCAGCTCTGCGCCAGCGTCCTTGACCTGTTGCAGATGATGGCGGTTCAAGGCAGTGCCGGCGGTCAGCTGCATGGCCGGAACCTGTTTGGCGATGGCTTCCATCGCCGCCAGCGCCTGCGGCGTACGCAGGGTGATTTCGATGGCACTGATGCCGGCATCGAGCAGGGTTTCCGCCAAAGGCACGGCCTGCGCGGCATCGTCGATGACCACGACCGGAATCACCGGATTGCCGAAGAAACGCCGGATAGCCTCGCTCATGGTTTCTCTCCGAATAAAATACTGCAGCCGGTTTCCGTGCTGGAAACATGGTCACGGAACAATTGGAAATAT
>CAJAPA010000175.1 GCA_903942465.1 uncultured Gammaproteobacteria bacterium | reverse complement strand
GCGACGTTGTTGCGGTCCAGCTGGTACACGGCCACGCTGGTGAACAGGCCCTTGCTGAGTTGCCACTTGATGCCAATTTCCGCATTGGCAAAGGCCTCAGGGGCCAGATTGGCGGTACTGGACGTCAACGATGACAGTTGCTCCCCGGCACGCGGCACGAAGCTTTCCGCATAGCTCGCGTAAGCCGAGAATTCGGCCGATGGGCTGTATATCACGCCGGCGCGTGGAGAGAACAGGGTATCCGTGGTTTCGATGCGCACCCCGTTGCGCTTGTTGTGGAAATCCATGTCGAACCGGTCGAAGCGAAGCCCGGCGATGATCTGCCACCGGTCGCCGAGATGGATCTGATCCTGCACATAGATCGCGGCGGTTTCCGCCGTGCCTTGATTGTCGGCGTCACTGGCGCTTTGCCGGAAATGCACGGGCAGTGTCGGCACGGGATTGCCGATTGGCACCAGTTCACTGGTCTGCGTGCTGCCGATGGCGCCGAAGTAACCGGTTTCACGGAAATTGGCGGTGTTCTGGCGTCCCAGTTCCGCGCCGGCCACAATGCGATGGGTGGTGTCGCCGCGGATGATGTCGACCACATAATCGGTCTGGTTGAACAGGTTGGTCCGGTCGGTCCGGTTGTTGTAGGCCGAAATCGCGACGCCGGTACCGCCGGCATTGACCGCGCCCGGATACACGTTCTGGTAGAACTTGCCGTAATCGGCGATACGCGTCCGGTTGCGCAGTACGGCGCCGTCCATGTCGTGTTCGATCAGGACATCGAAGGAGGCGGCATCGGTATCAGCATGGCTGTCTTGAGGATTGCCGAAGAAAAGACTGCGTCCGGTGTTCAAGGGTTTTCCGAGATATGACGGAATGCCACGGTCAACCGTACGGGTATCCGTGAACAGTTCAGCATTGAGAACAACGCGGGTATTGCCGTCGATGCCGAAGGCCATGCTCGGCGCGAAACCGCGCACATCGCTGCTGACGTCGGCCCGGAAACTGCCGGCGTTTTCGATCAGGGCATTGAACCGGTAGGCCACGGTATCGCTCAGGGCTTCGCCGACATCGGCCTCGGCACGGAGGAATTCGTGGCTGCCGGCCTGGATGGAAAACGACTGATGGTGGCCGCCATCGGCCTGTTTGCTGACGCGATTGATGACGCCGCCGGAACCGCCGCGGCCGAAAATCATCGCATTCGGTCCTTTCAGTACTTCCACCTGACTGACGTTGTAGAGATCGCGGAAGTACTGGACGTCATCGCGGATGCCGTCCGTGAAGAAATCGCCGGTACTGGCATTGCCGCGCATCACCGGGGCATCACGGTGTCCTTCGCCCTGCGCCATGCCGACGCCCGGCACATAGCGCAGGATGTCCGCCATGCCATGCAGGGCCTGGTCATCAATCTGCTGTTCGGTCACGACGGTGACCGCCTGCGGTGTGTCCTTCAGCGCCGTTTCGGTTTTCATGGCGCTGCTTGGATCACTGGCCTGATACCGGAATGGGAATCCCTTGACCTCGATCTTGTCCAGGACTGCCGGATCCTCGGGGCTGGCCTGGGCGGCGGCAGAAAAGACCATGGACAGGCTGAGTGCGAGTAAAGAGCGCGCGTGCATGTAAGGCATGACCAATAAGCTAAATGAGAATCAATCTTATTAACATTTAGCATAAATAGCAAGTGCTGCGCTTGAAAATACAGCTAAGCGCTTGATTTATTGTGATGCATTGACCGATGATGATGTTTAGTGCCCAGACACCCACCCTACTATTGCGAGAAATAAAATGAATTCTGCTCAAGGCAGCACCGGCAACGTCATCGCGGCACTTTGCAGCCTTTTCATTCCCGGTTTGGGACAGTTGAATCAAGGCCGCCTGCTCTCGGCCATGTTCTGGTTCGTGGCGGCGTGTATCGCTTTCGCGGTGACCTGGCTGATCACCCTCAGCCTGCTGCCCTTCGGCTGGTTTCTGGTCAGCGTGTTTTCCTGCATCAGTGCTGCCCGCTTCCGGGC
>CAJAPA010000174.1 GCA_903942465.1 uncultured Gammaproteobacteria bacterium | reverse complement strand
TCGCAGGGCCAACGCACCAAAACCGCGATCGCGCGGGCACTGGTGCATGATCCGAAAAACGTCATCCTCGACGAGCCGACCAACGGCCTGGACGTGATGACCACCCGCGCCCTGCGCGAATTCCTGCTGCAGCTCAAAGCCGAAGGCCGCTGCGTGATCTTCTCCAGCCACATCATGCAGGAAGTGGCTGCGCTGTGCGACCGCATCGTGGTGATCGCGCACGGCAAGGTCATGGCCAACGGCACGCCGGACGAAATCCGCGCGCAGACCGGGGAGACCAATCTGGAAGAAGCCTTTGTCAAAGTCATCGGCAGCGAGGAGGGCCTGCACGCATGAACGCCATGATTGCCGTGATGAAAAAAGAACTGCTGGATCTGTTCCGCGACCGCAAGACCGTGGCCATTTCCCTGCTGATGGGTCCACTCTTGTTTCCGGCGCTGATTCTGGGTCTGGGCAAGCTGGCCAGCAACCGGGTCAGCACCCAGCTGGAAAAACCGCTGGAGCTGCCGGTGATCGGTGCCGAGCATGCGCCGAATCTGGTGCATTGGCTGTCCGGCCGCAATGTCGTGATCAAACCGGCACCGGCCAATCCGGAAGGCGAAATCGCCGCGCAGAACATCGACGTGATTCTGATGATTCCGGCCGAGTACGCCGATAAATGGCGCGGCAGCGAACCGGCACCGGTCGAAATCTGGCACGACAGTTCGCGCGACGACGCACGCATTCCGGTGGAGCGGGTTTCGAATCTGCTGGAAAACTACAGTCGAACGACCGGCGCCCTGCGCCTGCTCTCGCGCGGCATCAGCCCCACAGCGGCGCAGGCCGTGCGGGTCGAGCGCAAAGACCTGGCCACGCCGGAAAGCCGCATCGGACAGGCCTTGGCATTTCTGCCCTATCTGCTGATTCTGAGCGGCTTCCTCGGCGGCGCGTATCTGGTCATCGACGCCACCGCCGGCGAACGCGAACGGCAATCGCTGGAGCCGCTGTTGGCCACACCGGCCGGCCGCGGCATGATCATGAGCGGCAAGATCCTGGCGGCCTGTGCCTTCGGCATGCTGACCCTGCTGCTGACCCTGCTGTCGTTCAAGGCTGCGTTCATGCTGGCGCCGAGCCTCGGCATCAAGCTGTCGCTGAGCTGGCTGCAGATCGCGCAGATGCTGCTGGTACTGGTGCCGATCGTACTGATTGGAACCGGCCTGCTGACCGTGATCGCGGCCGGGGCCAAGTCGGTCAAGGAAGCGCAAAGCTACATGTCGATCCTGATGATGCTGCCGATCCTGCCGACCATCATCCTGATGGTCAATCCGATGAAGAACGCGCTCTGGCAGTTCGCGGTGCCGTTTCTGGCGCAGAACCAGATGATTCTGAAAATCGTGCGCAGCGAAACCATCGGTGCCGCCGAGTGGGGCGTGTATCTGGCCTGTGGTTTCGGAATGGGCGCGGTGCTGTGGTGGATTGCGGCGCGCCGCTACCACAACGAAAAACTGGCGGTTTCGGCCTGAGGCCGGCGGCATGTGCAAGGTCGACTTCCTGATCTGTGGTGCCCAGAAATGCGGCACCACCGCGCTGGATTTCTACCTGCGCCAGCATCCGCTGCTGTGCTTTCCCTCGAAAAAGGAACTGCACTACTTCGACGACGATGCCGTCTTCGCCGGCGGCATCCCGGATTACGCCGCCTACCATGCCTGGTTCGCGCCGGAAGCACGGCATCGGCTGCTCGGTGAAACCACCCCGATTTATCTGTACAAGCCGGAAGTGATGCCGCGCATCCGCGCCTACAACCCGGACATGAAGCTGATTGCCGTGCTGCGGCATCCGGTCGACCGGGCTTATTCGCACTGGAACATGTTCCGCGCCCGCGGCGAAAACGTCGTTGGCTTCCGCGAAGCGCTGGAGCAGGAGCTGGCGATCATGGCGGCGCCGGAAAACAGCGATGCCTCCGGCTACACCTGCATCCGTCGTGGCCTGTATGCGCAGCAGCTGACACGCCTGTGGCACCATTTTCCGCGCGAACAGACCCTGATTCTCCGGCACGAACGCCTGCTGGCGCAGCCGGAAGCCGTACTGGCACGGGTCTGTGATTTTCTCGGAATGCCGCGACTGCAAGGCATTACTGCACGCCGGGTGCATGCCTATCCGTATCCCGAACCGATGGCCGAGGCCGATCGACGCTTGCTGTTGGACTGTTTCCGCCAGGACACCGAACAACTGCAGTCGTTGCTGGCCTGGGATTGCAGCGCATGGTTGGCCTGAACCTTGTGAATACCTATTTCACCGATTGGCAATTCGGGCGCATATGT
>CAJAPA010000173.1 GCA_903942465.1 uncultured Gammaproteobacteria bacterium | reverse complement strand
GGTTTGCTCTCAGTACCTTCATGCTGGCATTGCTGGCTAGTCCCGTTTTCGCCGTGGATGCCGGTTCCGGAAAAATCCTGTTCGATGCGCGTTGGCGGCTTGAAAGCGTTGACGACGATACGTTCGCCGATTCGGCCTCGGCCAATACCCTGCGTGCGCGCATGGGTTACCAGACGGCATTGCATGCGGGCTGGAGCGGCGTAATCGAACTGGAAGCCACCCAGCATCTGTTCGGCGAAGATTTCAACAGCACCGCCAATGGCCAAACCGCTTACCCGGTCATTCTGGATCCGGACAACAGCGAGCTGAACCAGGCCTTTGTCCGGTACGCACCGGATGCCGGAACCCAGATCACGCTAGGCCGCCAGCGTGTGCAATGGGACAATCAGCGCTTCTTCGGCAACGTCGGCTGGCGCCAGAACGAACAGACCTTCGATGCCCTTGATGTGCAGCACACCTTCAGTCATGGCCTCAAACTCCGTTACGACTATCTGGATCGGGTGCAACGGGTCACCGGTGCCGATCATCCGAATGAAAACCTGGCCCGTTACCGGCTGGATGCCCATCTACTGGCCCTGAGCGGCAAGGCCGGACCGGGCATATTGACCGGCTATGCCCATTTCATCGACAACCAGACGCTGCCCCTGACCTCGCATCGCAATCTCGGGGTACGTTACGCCGCCAAAAAAGAGGTGCCGGACGGCATCGGCTGGATGGCCACGGCCGAGTACGCCAAACAGGAGGCCTACGCCGACGGAGCGGCGGCCATCGATGCCCATTACCTGCTGTTGGAGGGCGGTGTGGTCTGGAAAGCCAATGCCTTCAGAGCCGGTTGGGAGCAGTTGGGCGGTAATGGCCGCTACGGCTTTGCCACGCCGTTCGCCACGTTGCATGCCTTCAATGGTTGGGCGGATAAATTCCTGAATACGCCGGTTGATGGCCTCGATGACGTCTATCTGGGTTGGAATCGGAAATTCGGCAAGGCCAGCGCCGCCATGGCTTGGCACGACTATCGTTCCGATGCCGGCAACCGTCACTACGGCAGCGAATGGAATGCATCGCTGGCCTATGCCTTCGATAAACACTGGAACGGCATGCTAAAACTCGCCGACTATCAGGCGGACACCTTCGCGCGTGATACCCGCAAGCTATGGGTCAGCGTCGAGTACGCGTACTGAGCGCCTATTCCGGTTCACTGAAAAAACCGCCAGAAGGCGGCTTTTTCATGCAGTCCCGGACGGATCTCAGGGCTGCGCCAGCGTCCGTTTCACGGCGGCCAGGAAATCCGGATCGGGCACCGGCCCAAGTTTCTCGGTACGCGTCACGATCCGTCCGTCGCCATCCAGCAGAATCATGGCGCTGGTGTGGTTGAAGTCGCCGCCTTCCAGTTTCCGGTAACGGATGCCGAGCAGGGCGGCGGTAGTCCGTACTCCGCTTTCATCGGTATGCGCCAGCGTCCAACGCGCGATATCGAGATGACGTTCCTTGCTGACCGCCAGAAGTACCGGCGGCATGTCGCGTTGCGCATCCAGACTGACCAAGAGAACCTGCAGGTGCGCACGCTCGGAATCCGATAGGGCATGTTCAACGCCCTTGGCACTATCGATGATCAGCGGGCAGATGTACTGACAGGAGGTATAGAACATTGCCACGATCTGGGGACTGCCCTGCCGTGAAGACAACTGGAATGCTTTACCATTCTGGTCGGTGAAGCTGTCGGTGATCTGCAGTATGGATTCAGGCGGCAGTGTGCCGGCTCGGGCTTGCAGGGACAGTGCGAACAGTGCGGCGATCAGTAGCTTTTTCATGGCGGCCTCAGGGTAGTGGGCGTGCGCAGCGGAAGCCGAGATTGGAGGTGCTGTTGACCGCGTCCAGCGAGGACAGCATGGCAACCCGCATCATCACGGCGAAGTCTTCCTTGTCTTCGATCGCCAAAGCACCGGCACCGCAGAATTTGGCCTTGTCCGGATCCGACTGGGTGCGATTGTCGCCGGAGACCAGCATGGCGGCGTAATCCTGTGTCCATTCCCAGACCAGACCGTGCATGTCCTGGATGCCATAGGCGTTGGCGGGCTGCCGCCCGACCGGCGGCAACGGACCGCTGGAAGGCTCTGCATACCAGCGCAGCAGGTTTTCGCGCCAGACCGGATCGGCGCGTGCATCGCGCCGCGTCCCGTCTGCGGCTGCCACATATTCCCACTCGTTCCAGGTCGGCAGGCGGGCGTCGAGTGATTCGCAGTAGGCAGAGGCGGCGAACCAGCTG
>CAJAPA010000172.1 GCA_903942465.1 uncultured Gammaproteobacteria bacterium | reverse complement strand
TGCGACGGATTGGTGAAGATTCCGATGCCGGGTGAAATGGAAAGCCTGAATGTGTCGGTCGCGACCGGCATTGCCTTGTTCGAAACCGTCCGTCAGCGTCAAGGAGTGAAATCATGACTATTCAATGGTTCGATATCGTCGGTCTGCTCGGGGTGGCACTCACCCTGTTGGCCTATCTGGCGCTGCAGGCCCGCCGCATGCGCGGCGATGGTCTGGTTTATCCGCTGCTGAACCTGATCGGTGCCGGCGCCATTCTGGCCTCATTGGTCTATGACGAGCACACCAATCTTTCGGCCTTCGTCATTGAATCGGCATGGTGCGTCATCAGCCTTTACGGCATCTATCTGGCGCTGCGCGAGCGCGCATCGTCACTGGTGAACCGCAAGCCTCCGGCCGCTTAAAGGGCTTTGCCCCATCCGTTGACGATTTTGCAGAACAGCTGCGCGGTTCTTTCGGTGTCATAGACCGCCGAATGCGCATCGCCGTTGTTCCAGGTCATTCCCGCCGCCATGACCGCTTTGCTGAGCACGGTCTGGCCGTAGGCCATTGCCGCGAGGGTTACTGTATCGAGCGTGCTGAACGGATGGAACGGATTGCGTTTGTGCCCGACCCGCGCCACCGCGGCATTCAGGAAGCCAAGATCGAATGAAGCGTTGTGTCCGACCAGAATCGCACGCGTACAGTTGTTGCGTTTGGCAGCCTGCCGGATGGGCGCGAAAATGTGGTCCAGCGCGGCCCGTTCCTGCTTGGCGTCCCGGAAAGGATGGGAAATGTCGATGCCGGTGACTTCCAGCGATTTCGGATCGATTTCGGAGCCCTCGAAGGGAATCACGTGCGTTGAGTGGATCTGGCCGACGGCCAGCTGTCCGTTTTCATCGAATTCAATCGGTGCGGCGGCGATTTCAAGCAGGGCGTGCCGCATGCAATCAAAGCCGCCGGTTTCCACATCGACCACCACCGGCAGAAATCCGCGGAATCGGTCATTGAGGGGGAATTTCGGAGGCATAATGGACATCTGCTCATGATACCAGTGTTCCCGTAACGAAAAGACCCGCCGGAGCGGGTCTTTTCAATTCCGTGTGACCTTGATCATTCGCTGGTCCGGTCTTCCTTCTTGCGCTCGCCTTCCGGCATGTCGCCATGTACCACGAACCAGGTATTCTCGGCGATGTTGGTGGCATGATCGCCGATGCGTTCGATGTTTTTCGCCATGAACATCAGGTGGGTACAGGCGCCGATGGTGCGCGGATCCTCCATCATGTAGGTCACCAGTTCACGGAAGAAACTGGTGTACATGGCATCGAGATCGGCATCGGCGTCGCGCACTTTGGCGGCCAGCTCGGCATCGCTTTCGGCATAGGCTTTCAGGGCATCGCTCAGCAGGGCGCAGGCGGTTTTGGCCAGGCGTGCGATCCGGCCCGCAGCCGGAATCGCCGGGCTGTTGTTGAGCACAATCGAACGCTTCGCCACATTGGAAGCATAGTCGCCGATGCGTTCGATGTCCGAGGAAATCCGCAGCGCGGCATAGACTTCGCGCAGATCGCGTGCCATCGGCTGGCGCAATGCCAGCAGCTTCAGGACATCCATGCTGATGGCGTTTTCAAGGGCGTCGATGGCGTCATCGTTGGCGACAACCCGGGCGGCGGCGTTGCTGTCCCGGCGGCCCAGCACGTCCACGGCGGCATTGAGTTGAGCCGTTGCCAGTTCACCCATCTGTTTGATTTCGTCATACAGACGGTCAAGTTCGGAGTCGAAGCTTTTCAGGATATGGTCATGGGTGTTCATAGGAATCCTTAGCCGAAACGGCCGGTGATGTAATCTTCGGTCTGTTTCTTGGTGGGTTTGGTGAAAATGGTTTCGGTCACGCCATGCTCGATCAGTTCACCGAGATACATGAACGCCGTATAGTCGGAGACGCGTGCGGCCTGCTGCATATTGTGCGTCACGATCAGGATGGTGAATTGCTGCTTGAGTTCGGAAATCAGCTGCTCGATTTTGCCGGTTGCGATCGGGTCGAGGGCCGAGGTCGGCTCGTCGAACAGGATGACCTCCGGCTTCAACGCCACGGCGCGTGCGATGCACAGGCGCTGTTGTTGCCCGCCCGAAAGGCCGAGCGCGCTCTGCTTGAGCTTGTCTTTGACTTCCTCCCACAGCGCGCCTTCACGTAGCGCGCTTTCAACCCGAGCATCCATTTCCGCCTTCGACAGTTTTTCATAGTGGCTGATGCCGTAGGCGATGTTGTCGTAGATCGACATCGGGAATGGCACCGGCTTCTGGAACACCATGCCGACCTTGCTGCGCAGTTTGTTGAGCGGGTAGTTCGGGTCGATGATGTTCTCGCCGTCCAGCATGACGGTTCCGGTGGCGCGCTGTTTGGGGTACAGGCTGTAGATGCGGTTGAACACACGCAGCAGGGTGGATTTGCCGCAGCCGGAGGGGCCGATCAGCGCCGTGACCTTGTTTTCCGGAACGTCCAACGAAAGCTCTTTGATGGCTTTGAAATCGCCGT
>CAJAPA010000171.1 GCA_903942465.1 uncultured Gammaproteobacteria bacterium | reverse complement strand
GCCCGAACAGATTGCCGCCATCACCTTCACTAATAAGGCCGCGCGCGAAATGCGTGAGCGCGTGGCCAAGCGCATTTCCAAAACCGCGGCCGAGGCGGTTACCGTCACCACCTTCCACTCGCTCGGGTTGCAGTTCCTGCAGGCTGAAGCCAAATTGGCCGGATTGCGCCGCGGCTTTTCCATTTTCGACACCGACGACCAGCAGGGCATTCTGAAAGAATTACTGCCGGCCGGCGCCGACAAAGATGCGCTGTACGCCGCGCACAACTGGATTTCGAAAGTGAAGAATCTGGCCTTGTCGCCCGAGCAGGCCGCCGAAACCGCAGCCACCGTGCGCGAACGCCAGATTGCCGAACTGTACGCGCGTTATCAGGCGCGGCTGCAAGCCTTCAACGCCGTTGATTTCGACGACCTGATCCGCCTGCCGTTGCAGGTGCTGGAAGCCGATAGTGAGGTACGTACACGCTGGCAGGCCAAGATCCGCTATCTGCTGGTCGACGAATGCCAGGATACCAATGGCGCCCAGTACCGCATGATCAAAGCCCTGGCCGGCAGCCGCGGCATGTTCACCTGCGTCGGCGACGACGACCAGAGCATTTACGCCTGGCGCGGCGCCCAGCCGGAAAACCTGGACGAACTCGGCCGTGATTATCCCGCACTGAAAGTCATCAAGCTCGAACAGAATTACCGCTGTAGCGCACGCATCCTGCGCGCCGCCAATGCCGTCATCGCCAACAATCCGCATGCGCACCTGAAGCAGCTCTGGTGCCGGCATGGCGAGGGTGCGCGCATCCGGGTCTGGTCTTGCAAAAACAACGAACATGAAGCCCAGCGCGTGGCCGCCGAAATCCAGTATCTGGTGCAGGCACACAGCCTGCCCTATTCTGAATTCGCCATCCTGTTCCGTGGCAACCACCAGTCGCGGCCGCTGGAAAAAGAACTGCAGCTGCTGAAGATTCCGTATCACATCACCGGCGGCACCGCCTTGCTTGAGCGCGGCGAGGTCAAAGACGTGATGGCCTGGCTGCGCTGCATCGCCAATCCCGATGATGATGCCGCGTTCCTGCGTGCGGTCACTTCACCCAAGCGCGAAATCGGCGCCACCAGTCTGGAAAAGCTGGCGCATCTGGCGCAGCAGGCGCATATCCCGATGGCGCTGGCGGCGCAGAACAGCAGCATGCGTACCGCCCTGTCGGCACGCCCGGCCGCGGCCCTGGCCGAGTTCGTCGGCCTGCTCGCCCGTTTGCGCGAACACGCCAAGAAAGCCCCGGCCGCCGACATCGTGCGCGCGGTGGTGAACGACTCCGGCATTCTCAACCAGATGCGGGTGGAAACCAAAAACGAAGCCCTGTTCCTGCGCCGCAAGGAAAATCTCGAAGAGCTGGCGCAGTGGTTCGGTGCCGACCGACGCTCCTCGGGTGCCGGCGATCTGGCCGCGCAGCTGGCGCTGCTCTCGAACGCCGACCGCGGCGAACCCGGCAATCAGGTGCGCCTGATGAGTCTGCATTCGGCCAAAGGTCTGGAATTCCGTACCGTGTTCATCGTCGGCTGCGAGCAAGGCAGCCTGCCGCATCAGGTCAGTCTCGACGAAGGCCAGCTGGCCGAAGAGCGCCGCCTGTTCTATGTCGGTATCACCCGCGCCAAAGAGCGCCTGATTCTGGCGCACAGTGCCGAAATCAAGCGCTGGGGCGAACAGGTCAATCTGCTGCCCAGCCAGTTTCTGGCCGAACTGCCGGAAGCCGATTTGCACCGCGACGGCGTGGTGGTGGAAGGTCAGGAGGAAGAAAAGCAGGCGCGGGCCAGTGCCCACCGGCAGGCGATTTCGGCGCTTTTTGACAGCTGATTTCGGCAACTTTGCTATGCTTGAAGCCTGTCCCCGCAACGGATTTGCCGTGCCGCTGAAATATCTGTCCCGGATTGCCCTGCTTGGCCTGCTGATGTTGGCCGGTTGTCGTGCGCCCTGGGATGCCGGCAAGGCCGCACAGGCCAAAGCCGATGCCGAGGCCATCATGTTTAGCCTGCAGGGCCCCGACATGCTGCGCTACCGCAGCTTGACCCTGCCGCCCGAGCAGCAGGCGGCCCTGGCCCGGGCTTGGCCGACGATCCGCCGCAAAGTCGCGCTGGATGCCAGCGAGCAGGAAACCTTCAACAAACTCTTGACCCGCTTCATCGAGCCGCGTGCCGAAGCCCACCTGCAGCGCGATCTGAACGCCAAGATTAAGCCGCTGAAAAGCGAAATTGACAGTAAATGGCCGCTGATGCAGAGCAGTTTGACGCTTTTGCTGCAAGGTTGGATTGAAACCAATGGCCAGCTCAGCGTCTCCGAAAAGGCGCATGGCAAGGCCTTGGTCAAAGCCATCATCGAGCAGATGCCGGCCGAATGGCTGCAGGACAAGGACTTGCGTCAGCGCGCCTTCAATCAGATGGTGGCCATTGCCCGGGAATCCGGGATTCAGAACTATCAGGATTACAGTTCACTGGATTACACGCAATTTCACAGCAAATTGGCGCATTTTCTCGCCGGTTTGAAGGAGTTGGGCCTAATTTACGGTCTGGACTGGAACGCCGGCCAAAAGCGCCTGCAGGTGACGGTCATTGCCCAGTCCGGCAACACCGCCCAGGTCCGCATTCGCTACCCCTTGGGGCAAAAATGGGTAGAATTCCCCATGGATTTGATTGAACACAACGGCCATTGGTACGACGCCTCGGCCACCGCACTGCTGCAAACCTCGCTCGCCGCGCGCTGAGCCCCTGCCCTATGCCCGACGCCAAGCAGGCCACCTTGCCCTTTCCGGTTCACTACGAAAAGCCGCCGCTGTGGTTACGGGCGGCCGCTTGGTTCCTGCGGCCTTGGATCGAGATTTCGCGGGAGCCGGTGGTGCCGCCGTTCCAGGTCGATCGTCCGGTCTGCTATGTGCTGGAAAACTACGGGCTGACCAATCTGCTGATTCTCGACCGCGCCTGCCGCGATGCCGGGCTGCCCTCGCCGCTGGCCTCGCTGCCCGGCAATCCGCTCGGCCGCAAACGCTCGTATTTCGCGCTGTCGCGCCGCGGCGGTTCCAGTGGCATCAATGCCGCCAAGAACAAACGGCATTCCGATGCGCTGTCACGGGTGATCATGGCGCACCGTCTGTATCCCGAGCAGGATGTGCAGCTGGTGCCGGTCTCGATTTTCGTCGGCCGTGCGCCGACCCGACAGTCCGGCTGGTTCTCGGTGCTGTTCTCGGAATTCTGGGCACTGGTCGGCCGCGTCCGCCGTTTCGTGTCGGTGCTGTTGAT
>CAJAPA010000170.1 GCA_903942465.1 uncultured Gammaproteobacteria bacterium | reverse complement strand
CGGAACGCCCTGCGCGCGCGCCCGATCGAACAGGGCCTCGTACAGGCGGGTGCCGAGTTTCAGTCCGGCATGTTCCGGCGCGATGACGATGCGGTCGATGTATAGAAATACCGGATAGCGTGCCGCGAAGAAATCGAAATTGGGATTGGCGTAGCCGGCACGTTCGCGCATGGCCAGCAGAAAGCCGACCACGGCGCCGTCGACGGTGATCACCCAGTTGCAATTCGCCATCGTCTGCAATTCATGCAGCCGCATGGCGTTCATCGCACTGGTGTGCTGCACGGCGCCGTCGTTCAGCAATACGATGGCGCCGGCATCCTCCGCGGCGGCATCACGGATGCGGATGTCCAACATCAGGGCAAGGGCAACAGCGCGACCGACGCCCGTCCGCTGGCGGCGCTGATCAAACCGAGCACCCGCGCCGGCTCGCTGCCCAGCCAATCCCAGCTGAAACGCCAGGTCCAGTTGTGCGCGCCGATGGTGCCGGGCACGTTCATTCGGTGCGTTCCATCCAGGCCGAGTACGTCCTGTAGCGGAAACACCGCGATATTCGCCACCGAATTGCAGCAGGCACGGATCATCGCCCAGTGCGCGTTATCGGCATCGGTGGCCAGATAACTGCCGGCATAGACACGTTCGCGCTCGCTGGCCGAATCCCACCAGCCGCGCACGGTGTCGTTATCGTGGGTGCCGGTATAGGCCACGAAATTCCGGCCCCAGTTATGCGGCAGGAAATCGTCGGTACCGTCGGTGCCGAATCCGAACTGCAGGATTTTCATGCCCGGAAACGCGAAGCCGTCACGCAGCGCGATCACGTCCTCGGTAATCAGGCCGAGATCTTCGGCAACGATCGGAAGCTTGCCGAGCGTACGCTCGATGGCCTCGAACAGGGCCTTGCCCGGACCAGGAATCCAGCGGCCCTCTTCGGCGGTCGGGCAGCTCGCGGGAATTTCGTAATAGCCGGCGAAGCCGCGGAAGTGGTCAATGCGAAACACGTCGGCTTGGTTCAAAGCCCGTTTCAGGCGCGCGCTCCACCAGGCGTAATCCTCTTCCGCCATTTTTCCCCAGCGGTAAAGCGGATTGCCCCAGCGTTGTCCGGTCGGTGCCATCGCATCCGGCGGACAACCGGCGACCACGGTCGGTTGGAAATGCTGATCCAGCGTGTACAGGTCCGGACGCGACCAGCAGTCGGCGCTGTGGTGGGCGATGAAGATTGGCAGATCGCCCATGATGGCGATGCCTTTGCCGTTGGCATACTGCTTGAGTGTCGCCAGCTGTGTATCGAAACACCACTGCACGAACGCCCAGAACGCGATTTCATTGCGCAGACGCGTGCGTGCTTCGGCCAGAGCGGACGTTTCGCGACGGCACAATGCCTCCGGCCAGTGCCACCAGGCCTTGCCGGCGTTCTCGGTTTCCAGCGCCATGAACAGCGCATAGTCATCCAGCCAGGAGGCTTCGCGGCTGCGCCATGCGGAAAACGCGGCCTGTTCACTGGCATTGTTCTTGGCTACAAAGCCGG
>CAJAPA010000169.1 GCA_903942465.1 uncultured Gammaproteobacteria bacterium | reverse complement strand
TGGCCTGATAGTCATCCGGACGATCGTAACGCACGATGCCACCCAGAGCGCCGAGCACGGCATTGGCGGTTTCGAACGAACCCGGCAGACCGCGCACTTCGCTGGCCTGGATCTTGGCCAGTTCTTCCGGTTTGGCCGGGGCTTTGCCGGTCGCGTATTCGCCCACTTCCCGCATCATTTCCTGCAACGATTCGGCGGTTTTATCGATCTGCACGGCCGCGGAAGCGGTCCACAGACGCTGGCCTTGCGCGCCACCGACACCGGAGTACGAGCCGTAGGCCCAGTGTTTGTTTTCACGCAGGTTCATGTTCAGACGCGAGCTGAACTCACCGCCGAGAATCGAGTTGGCGATTTCGAACTGAGTGGCATTGGCATCGCGGCTGGACGGCACCAGTTGGCCGATCAGGATATTGGCCTGCACGGCGCCCGGTTGATCGATCAGGATCACACGCTTCTGCTTGGGCAGCGCCACCGGAGTGACGGCGACCGTGGGCTTGGCGCCGGACGGGGCTTTCCAGCCGGCGAAAGTGGATTCCAGCTTCGGCAGCACTTCCTTCAAGGTGGTGTCACCGACCACCAACAGGGTGGCGTTATCCGGACGGATCCAGTCGCGGTGCCAGGCCATCATGTCGTCCTTGGTCAGCGAAGCGATGCTGTCTTCTTCACCCAGGCCGCTAGAGGCCACGGCATACGGATGGCCTACACCATAAATGGTCTGACGCAGGGTGCGGCCACCGATGCCGGCCGGACGCGCTTTTTCCTGCTTGATCGAGGCGATCCAGGACGCGCGAACGCGGTCGATTTCAGCTTGATCAAAGCGCGGACGCAGGATCATGTCGGCATACAGAGACAGCGACGGCTCAAGATTTTCCTTCAGCGCGGAAACAAAAACGCTGCTGCCATCGAGATCGGCACTGGCGCCGATGTTGGCACCCAGCGACTCGGCGCGATCACCGAAACCAAGCGCATCGTACTGACCGGCACCTTCGTCGAGCATGCCCATGGTGAAGTTGGCGATGCCGGCTTTGCGGCCCTGGTCGGAGGCGAAGCCCGCGCCCTGGAAGGCCATGCTGAACTGCACCACCGGCAGACCCGGGCGTTCGGCCAGGATCACGCGGGTACCGTTGCTGAGCGTGGCACGTTGCAGCGCCGGGAATTTCAGATCCGGGAAACTGGTGGTTTTCGGCACGCCCGCTTTGCGGTCAAGATCGGTTGCGACCGTGCGGAATTTTGGATCGGCTTTCGGAATGACCGAAGGGGCCAGATTGGCCACCGCCGGCTCTTCAACCACCGGCGGGCGCTCGCCCGGTACGATGCTCAAGGTGTGATCGCCGGAGGACAGCCATTTTCCGGCGACTGATTGCAGGGTCTTGGCCGAGGTTTTCTCGATGACGGCCAGGCTTTCGCGGAAGCAGTCGGCCTTGCCGGTGAACACGGCGCATTCGGCCAGCACATCGGCCTTGCCACCGAAGCCGCCAATGCGCTCGACACCACGGATGAAGCCGGACTTGATGACGGTCTTGGCCTGGGCCACTTCGGTGTCGGTCGGACCATCCTTGATCAGGCGGGCCATTTCTTCACTGATGGCGGCTTCAACTTTTGCGGCATCGGCGCCGGCTTTGACATCCGCCTGCACGATGAATAGACCGCCGAGCTCCGAGCCCCAGGCGAATGCGGCGACGTTATCGACCAGCTTGTCCTGGAACAACAGGCGCTTGTCGAGGCGCGAGGATTTGCTGCCGCCGAGCACTTGCGCCAGAATCTGCAACTGGTCGCCAGTGGCGTCGCCAACGCCCGGGACGTTCCAGGCACGGTAGATGCGGGTCTGCGGGACTTTGTCGGTGATGGTTTCACGCGTGGATTGGGTACGCTTGGCAATCATGGTCGGCATTTTGGCGACCGAAGCCGAGGCCGGGATGTCGCCGAAATAGCGGGTGGCTTTTTCCTTGGCGGTGGCCAGATCGATATCGCCGGCCAGCACCAGCACGGCATTGTTCGGGCCGTACCAGCTCTTGAACCAGGCTTTGACGTCATCCAGGGTGGCGGCATTGAGATCG
>CAJAPA010000168.1 GCA_903942465.1 uncultured Gammaproteobacteria bacterium | reverse complement strand
CGGCATCAGGGTGTGATTGGTGTACGACACGGCTTCACGGGTGATGCGCCAGGCCTCGTCCCATTTCATGCCATGGTCATCGACCAGCAGGCGCATCAGTTCAGCCGGCGCCAGCGCCGGATGGGTATCGTTCAGATGGATAGCGTTGTGTCGTCCGAGCGAATCGAGCGTGCCGAATTCGGCCAGATGGCGCTGTAACAGATCCTGCAGCGAGGCGCTGACGAGAAAGGCCTCCTGGCGAAGCCGCAGTTCGCGTCCGGCGCCATGACTGTCATCGGGGTACAGCACCCAGTTCAGGGAGTCGGCTTGCCATTCCGGTTTTGCCGCCGCGGCATAGTCTCCGCGCACGACCGCCTGAAAATCCACGGCCTGCGCGGGCAGAGCCTGCCACTGACGCAGGGTGGATACCCGTGCACCATGATGTGCCGGGACGATGAAATCGAAAGCACGGGCACGCACGCGCTCGGCCGGTACCCACTGGCGGCCGCTGCTGCGGTCGCTTTCCAGACGGCCACCGGCGCGCGTGGACTCCACCCGTCCGCCGAAACCGACGCAGTATTCGATGCTGCTGCGTTCGATGTCCCAGAGTGCACCATCGCGCAGCCAGTCATCCGCGGCTTCCACCTGGACGCCGTCCGGCGTGGTCTGTTTGAACATGCCGAAGCGGTAACGCAGCCCATAACCGAACGACGGCAGCTCCAGTTCGGCGAAGGCATCCAGAAAGCAGGCCGCAAGGCGGCCGAGACCGCCGTTGCCCAATGCGGCGTCGGTTTCGCCTTCCAGAACATCGCTCCAGTCAATGCCGCGTTCGGCCATGAGGGTACGGAGCAATGGTTCGATTCCGAGTGCCGCCAGGGCGTTGCCCAGCGCACGTCCCATCAGGAACTCCATGGAAAGGTAATGCACACGTCGGCATGCGGCCTGCTTGCCGCGCGCGGCATCGGCTTTCTGGGTGCTTGCCCAGCGCGCCGCCAACTCGTCACGGCAGGCCTCGGCCGCCATGCGGAGTGCTGCACGCGCATCCAAGGGGCCGGCCTGTTGGGCGGCAAGACGGTTGAAACGGGTCAGCACCGCATTTTGCAGGGCGTCACGGGTGTCGGTATCCAGCGGGGATGTGGTGTCATTCATGGGTTGGCAGGCGGGCAGTTCATTATTGTGGGAATAACGCCACGCCGGCGTCATTGAAACCACAGCCAGTGTAGAAGCCACGACCCTGCGGAGCAAGGAAAATGCAAACGTATTCATGCCGTTGGGGTTAAGATAAGTCCATGAAACGACGCACATTACTGCAATTCAGCGCAGGTCTGCCCTTGGCGCTGGCGACGGCCCGGATTCAGGCGCAGGATCCGTTCTGGACACGGGTGTTTGCCGCCATGCCGGAGCCCTTCGCCGGCATGCTCGGCAAGCCGGAGTACCGTATCCAGATCCTCTGCCAATACCGGCGGCGCACCAAGCGGTGGCAAAAGCACTGCTGGCAGTTGCAGCCCGAGCGCTGGTTCAGCACCGGCAGCGTGGCCAAGTTGCCGATGGCCCTGCTGGCCTGTGAACGAATCGCGGCCATGGGGCTCGATCTGGGTGCGCAGATCGGATTCAGCCAGCCGCCGATCGGTGGCGAGTGGCCGGATGACGAACCGGACTTCGAGTCCCTGCGTCGCAGCCTGACGCGGATTTTCACCATCAGTGAGAACCCACCGTTCAACCGGCTGTATGATTTCCTCGGTGTCGACGCCATCCATGCCCGCCTTGCCGCG
>CAJAPA010000167.1 GCA_903942465.1 uncultured Gammaproteobacteria bacterium | reverse complement strand
TATGCCGTGGCCTCTAGCGGCCTGGGTGAAGAAGACAGCATCGCTTCGCTGACCAAGGACGACATGATGGCCTGGCACCTCGACTGGATCCGTCCGGACAATGCCACCTTGCTGGTGGTCGGTGACACCACCTTGAAGGAAGTGCTGTCGAAGCTGGAATCCACTTTCGCCAGCTGGAAAGCCCCGTCCGGCGCCAAGCCCACGGTCGCCGTCACTCCGGTGGCGCTGCCCAAGCAGAAGCGCGTGATTCTGATCGATCAGCCGGGCGCCGTGCAGGCCAATATCCTGATCGGCCAGTTGGTGCCGTCCAGCCGTGATGCCAATGCCACCCAGTTCGAAATCGCCAACTCGATTCTCGGCGGTGAATTCAGCTCGCGTCTGAACATGAACCTGCGTGAAAACAAACACTGGGCCTATGGGTCGTACTCCGGTGTCGGTGGCGCGCAAGGCCAGCGTCTGTGGACCGCTTCCGCGGCCGTGCAGATCGATAAAACCGCCGAATCGCTGCAGGAAATGATGCGTGAAGTGAGCGAATACGCGACCGGCAAAGCACCGGCCAAACCGGAAGAACTGGCCAAGATCCAGGCCAGCGAAGTGCGCGGTCTGCCGGGTTCGTTCGAAACCGCCAATGCCGTGCTCGGCGCTCTGGGTGGCATCGTGCGTTACGATCGTCCGGATGACTATCAGGCCAAGCGCGCTGCCCTGATTACCGGTCTGAACCTCGATCAGGTCAATGCCGCTGCCAAAACCATCCAGCCGGATGCGTTGACCGTGGTGGTGGTGGGTGACTTGTCCAAGATCCGCGATAAAGTGGCGGCCCTGAACATCGGCCCGCTGACCGTGCTCGACAACACCGGCAAGCCGGTCAAGTAAGCGCGGAATTTCCGCCAAAAGAAAAGGGGCCCTCGGGCCCCTTTTCTGTGGTGCATCGCGGCGCTTACATCAGGTTTTTTCGGGCCAATCCGTAAAACGACAGCAGACCGGTCGCAATCGACAGCGTCAGGACGCCCCAGGTGCTGGGCTGATCCGGCTGCAGATTGAGCGCGTCGATGATCAGGAAGCCGACGCCCAGACAGCCCAGACCCAGACCCCATTTCAGGGCGGTCAGATGGAACGGTGTGCCGGCCTGGGCTATCGCCTTCAGAACCTCGGGCGAGGCATCGCTCGATTTCAGCGCTTTGACGCGAACGATGGCGTCGACACTGGCTTTCACGATCATCACCAGCGCGCTGAAAATGATCAGTACTACGAATACATCTCCTGCCATGGCAGTCTCCTTGTTGCGCCGCCGGAAGTGGCGGCTTGTAGGAATAGAGACGGTGCCGCGGAAAAAGGTTGCAGCCGGTCATTCCGGCACATGGATGCGCGACTTGATGTGCTTCAGGCCGGCGATGATGGTGAAGGTCATGACCGCCAGCAGCGACCAGGAGCTCCATTTGCCGACATGCACCACCGACCAGGCCCCGAGCTGGTTCGGGTATTTCCAGATGCCGTAAAACGTACTGATGTTCTCGGCCAGCCAGATGAAGAAGCCGATCAGCACGAAGGCCAGCAACAAGGGCATGCGCCGGTCACGATCGTACGGCCGGAACACCACCACCGTTCGGGCATACAGCCCCAGCGCGCAGGCGGCCAGATACCAGCGGTAATCGCCGATGTAGTGGTGGGTGAAGAAATTAGCGTAGATCAGCAAAGCCACCGTCACTGCCATCCAGTAAGGCGGATGGTGCAGGATGCGAAGATCGAACAGGCGCCAGGCCTGGATCATGTAGCTGCCGACGGCGGCATACATGAAGCCGGAAAACAGCGGCACGCCCAGTACTTTGGTGTAGGCGAAATCCGGATAACTCCAGCTCTGGATGCTGCCGGAGACCTTGAACGCTTCCAGCGCGAAGCCCACGGCGTGGAATAGGCAGATGGCCTTGAGTTCATCCACGGTTTCCAGCTTGGTCCAGACCATCCAGGTCTGTACGGCCAGTGCGAACAGCAAGAGCAGATCGTAGCGTGGCAGGCCGAACAGGCCATCACGCGGCATCAGGAACATGGCGGCGAAAAACAAGCCGGCGAAAAGACAAGCGCGTGCTTCCTTGACTGTGAAATAGGCCAGCTCCACGACAAACCGGCGCCAGCCGCTCAAAGGCTGCGGCGTCGGTGTCGCCAATAACCGCGCATCCAGTGCGCTCAGCACGGGCTCAGGCCGTCTTAAGCAGGCGCGGCAGCAGCTTTGCCGTCATCCAGGCGCACAGCGGAATGCCCAGCACGCCGGCCGCCGCCATCCACAGCGGATGTGGAATCATCGTCAGATTGGCCAGTGTGGCGGCCAGCACCAGCGCGCCGATGACGGCAGCGCACAGGCCGAAGCGGGCGCGGTTGATCAGCCCGGCAACAAAGACGCCGTCGATGGTACCGGCCAGCCAGGCAGCCAGCACCATCAACTTCGCCCCAAGCGGAAGCGCATCGACATAAGCGCGCAGTGCTTCGGTGTCGGAATAGTCCAGCGCCGGCGGCGGGTATAGGCTGTGGCCGATGGTTTCGATCAGCATGATGGTGATCAGCGCGGCGGCGATGCCGGCAATCAAGGCCAGCGCCAGGCGGAGTGTAGGATGCATTACGAAGTCCTCGGGTTGGGCGTCAGAACAGCCAGATCAGGCCGGTGCTGCGTGCGAATTTATACAGGAAGCGCTGGTAGCGCGTGGTTGCCGCTTTCATGCCTTTCTGCGCCATGAGTTTGTCGCGTGCATCCAGCCATTCCGGTGAACCCCACAGGTAGGATTTCGCCCTCAGCTTGTCGAACTCGGCATTGAGCTCGGCCGACAGCGGCGCACTCTGGTAGAAAAAACCGAACTCGTTGTTGAACAGGCGCGAGCGGTAGTCGAAATTGTCGGTGCCGACAAAACCGGCATCGTCGAACACCATGAACTTGGCATGCAGCTTGCCGTAGGTGACCGTGCCGCCGAATTCGACCGCATCGCCGCGCCCGGTTTCTTAAATGCGGATGCGCGGATTATCGACCATGCGTTTACATTCGGGACTTTCCACCAGTGCGCGGTCGACCTGGCCGCGGCGTAAACCGGCGCGCCAGCGCTCGGCCATTTCCGGGGTAAGCAGCAGTCGCGGCGCGGTATCCATGTCGATCACCGATTGCGCCATGAAATTATCGCTGGTCAGTGCCGAATTGGTGATCATCTCGAACCTTCTGTCCGGATTGTCTTCCAGGATCTTCAGTACGGACGCGGCGCCGTCGAAGCCTTCCTTGCCGTTGCGGCCCTTGTATTTGGCGAAGAAGAAGTACGGCGATACGATCCGGAAACTCTTCGGCTGCGCATTTGTCAGCGTATCGCGGAAAATATCGCGGATGGAATTGGAGTTGGTGCCCATGTTCTCGAGGTTCTTGGTCACCACGTTCTTGTTGGTGAGATTGCCGAGTTCATGGGCGAGCTTGACCTTGGCATCCTCGAATCCGGTCACGGCAAATTCATTCATGCGCGCATAGGCGGCTTGTATGGCCGGCACATTCTTCAGGTAGGCCAGATCCTCCTGGGCCTTGTCGCGTTCGCGCTGGTTGCGGCCGGAGGATCCGGTGCCGGAGGCGCGCAGGTATTTGTTGCCTTCATTGAGAAAAAGCAGGGTGTAGTAGAAGGTCGCGGCTTCGCCGACACTGATGCCCGAGCCGGCCTCGGCAGGGCGGATCATCAGCTCCATGTCCTGATAGGCGCTCGGATCGTGCGCGCCGTCCTCGGTGATACCGTAGTAATCGACCGAAATATTGCGGCCGCCGGTCATCACAAAGGCGTGCTCCGGCACCAGGCCATCGACTACGATTAACTTGTCGTGCGAACGCCGGTTCATCTTCACGAACACCTTCGAGAGCGCATTGACGATGACGATCTGCGCGCGCGCTTTGCGGTCGGTCGGGTTGCCTGCGGCATCACGCAGAAAGCCACCGTCTTCCGAACAGGTCTGCAAGGCTTTCAGTTCGCTGTGACTGGGGTGGATGGAGCCGCCGGAATCGATGGTCAGACGCACATCCACGCCACGCTTGACCGCGTTGCAGAGTGCACCAATCATGGCGTAGCCGACGCGGTCGCGCTTGAAGATGTAATAGGCCATATCGACCGTGTATTTCGCGTTCTCGATCAGCCAGAGTTTCGCTGCCAGCGATTGCACCGAATCCTCGTACTCCGGGCCGATGGCCTTGGCCCGCGCCGTGTTGATCGGGGATTGCAGCGATTTGCCGACCTCGATTGGGTCGAAGGGAATGGCTTGCGGCGGGTACCAAGTCCGGTAATCATAATGACGGACCGTCAGGTCGGTGCTGGCTTGGGCCGGCATCGCCACCGGCTTGGTCTGCACGCCGGTGCAGGCGGTCAGGGTCAGAATGAACCCGGCCAGCAGGGCCTGCCGAAGCGGTCGGTCGTTTACGATCATGGCGGGGCCTTTGGAAACATGCCGTGGGGCGGATATGCGGCTATTGTTGGCAAGCTTGGCGCGAATTGTAAAGCCGACTGCAACCGATGCCCGCGGTTTGGTATCTAATACGGCATGGAAGAAGTAAATTCCTCTTGGCGGCGTGATCATGCGCTCGCCCAGCGTGCGCTGGGCGGCGATGCCGGGGCGTTCACGGAAATCGTCAAAAACCATCAGAAATTGGTCTGGCATATGGCCTGGCGCATGCTGCAGCACCGGCAGGAAGCCGAGGACTGCAGTCAGGAAGTGTTTCTGCGGGTGCACCGCAGCCTCGGCCAGTTCCGCGGCGAAAGCGCCCTGGGCACCTGGATCGGCCGCGTGGCGTTTTCCGTGGCGCTG
>CAJAPA010000166.1 GCA_903942465.1 uncultured Gammaproteobacteria bacterium | reverse complement strand
TCGAAAAGCCGGAACAGGTTGGCGTCTTCCTCGCCCGGATGCAGGCCGAGCATGCGCTTCGCGGTTTTGTTCGACCATACGATGTAACCCGTTTCGCGACTGACCACCAGCGCGCCTTCCGGCATGGCGCCGGCGGCAAGCCGGTAGCCGCGGAGCATCTGGACTAGGCGTCCGATCCGGATACGGTGCTCTCGGTTCTTCTTGTAAATCAGCGATTCCAGCGCCGCCCAAACACCCTGACCCTCCGGCTGCGGATTGAGTGCCCGCGATTCCAGCTGGTCGAGGATGCGGCCAAGCTTGCGGTAGCTGCGGATAATCTGGAAGCTGGCGAGTAATATGAAAGCGATCAGCAGTCCGGTGAGACCACCTGTGGCATAGCCGATGCCGAGTCCAAGCGCATAGGTGAAGCCCCAGAGTATCAGGGACTGTCGCCATGCCAATGCGGTGAGGGTCGCTTTTGGCATGCTCAGGATGCAGGGGGCTGCCCGACAAAGCGGTAGCCGGCGCCGCGCACGGTCTCAATCATGGATTCCAGCCGGAACGGTTCCAGCACCTTGCGAAGCCGCCGGACATGGACGTCCACGGTCCGGTCTTCGATGTCGCTGCCGCCGCCCCAGACGAAATCGAGCAATTGGTTGCGGCTATAGACCCGATTGGCGTGACTCATCAGGAAGTGCAGCAGACGGTATTCCGTCGGGCCAAGATGGACCTTTTCATCACGCACCAGCAGTTTCTGCTGGTTGGCATCCAGGCGCAGAGGACCGACTTCAATCGAGCCGTCTTCCTCGTTTTCACGGCTGCGGCGGAGCACGGCCTTGATGCGGGCCAGCAGTTCACGGGCCGAAAATGGTTTGACCACATAATCATCGACGCCACTATCGAAGCCCGCAATGCGATCGGATTCCTCGCCTTTGGCGGTAAGCATGATGATCGGAACATCGCGGGTATTGCTTTCACGACGGAAGCGCCGCGCCAGTTCGATGCCCGGGGTGCCGGGAAGCATCCAGTCCAGCAATATCAAATCGGGGATGCGCTCGGAGACCGCCTGGATGGCTTCTTTGGCATCCTGGGCACAGATGGGTTGGTAGGATTGTGTGCGCAGGGCATAGGCGATCATGTCGCGGATGGCCGGCTCGTCTTCGACAATCAGGATATGGGCTTGCACGGCAGGACCTTAGGCTCGGGAGTTAAGGCATTACATCCAATCATTATGACGGCTTTATGACAGCCTGTCACAGACTCAGCCACCCTGCTGTTCCGGCTTGATGCCCTGGCGCTTCAATTCCAGGGAAATCGGCATGAATTCGGCAATCCGGGCCTCGACCCTGGCGCGTTGGTAATAGTCCAGATCATCGTTTTTCAGCAGGGTCGTGAGCTGGCTGATGGCATCATCGACGCGTCCGTTCAGGAAGGCCACCTCGGCATAGGCCTCAGCCGCACGCAGGGTGTTTCCGGAGAGTTCATAAGCCCGGGCCAGCAGGCGCTGATAGACGAAGTCCTCGCCATCGCCGCCGATCCGACGCAGGAGCTCCTGGGCGCGTTGTGCTTTATCGGCATTGTCCAGCTCCAGCAGAAAGTCGGCGTAGGCGAGTACAACCGCCCGATTTTCGGGGTATTTGACAATCAGCTGCTCGAAACGGGTTTCGGCCTGTACCGGTTTCCTGGCCGCTTGCGCGGCCTGTGCCCGCGCGATGGCGATCCAGAGGTGATCGGGATGCTTGCGGTCCAGATCGGCAAGCAGGGCCTCCGCATCGCTGCCTTGACGGTTGGCGATGTAAGCCAAAGCCAGTCCGTATTGATGGGCATCCGTGGGCTTGCTTTCAAATCCGTCGATGCCGCGGCGGTATTCGATGATGGCGGCGCCCGGGCTTGTCGCCGACAGAACGCGGAGCCGCTCCTTGGCCCAAGGGAAGTCGCTGCTGGACGTGGCGCTACCGGCTTCGCCCGGCTGCGCAAATTCAGGCAACAGCGGATTGTTCGGCTTGGATGTGCCGGCCCCGTCGAGTTTGGCGCGGTTTTCCCGCATCTTGTGGGCACGGTCGCGGGCCTCGCTGATGCGCGTGGCGCTGACCGGATGGCTTCGCAGGTAGTCCGGGGCGTTGTAGCCTCCGGCGTTGGCGCGGGTCACACTTTCCATGCGCGCGAAAAAATCGGCCAACGCATCCGGGTTATAACCCGCGCGGTAGAGGGTCTGGATGCCGATCCGGTCGGCTTCGGACTCATTGGATCGGGTGTAATCGATCTGGCGCTGGATCATCAGGGCCTGGGCGCTCATCATGGCGGCGGCCGTGGCATTGTCCGCGGAGTTTCCCGAGCCTCCGGCTGATTGCGCCGCCACGATCATGCCCAGTGCCGCCAGCATGATCGGTATCTGGTCCTGTTTGGCGCGTTCAACCGAGCGGATGACATGCTTCTGGGTGACGTGTGAAATTTCATGGCTAAGCACGCCGGCCACTTCATCTTCGGTCTTGGCGGTCAGCACCAAACCGGCATTGGTGCCGATGTAGCCGCCGAGCGTCGCGAAAGCGTTGATCTGCCGTTCACGCAGCAGGAAGAACGTGTAGGGCTGTCTGGGGTTGTCGGAATTGGCGCCGAGCCGATGACCCATGGTCTGCAGCCAGGAATCCAGCAGGGGGTCATCCAGGACATAATTCATCTGCCGCAACTGGTGGAGCGTGTAGCCGCCGTATTGCGCTTCCTGGGCCGGAGTGATCATCTCGCCGGCCGAGGAACCCAGTTCCGGCAGTGCGGTTTCCTGGGCCATGCCGGTGCTTCCGCAAAGGCACAGGGCCGCGAAGACCGCCAAGGCCAGTCCGTTCCGGGGGAAGGGGAATTTGTTCATCCGTTATGCACTTGAATTCACTTACACTGGGACTCACATACTAGCGCATAGTTCCCCGCCATCCCAAGGACCCCATGGCCGATATCCTCCTCTACAGCGCCGCCGTCTGCCCATACTGCGTTGCGGCCAAGAATTTCCTGAAAGCCCGCGGGCTGGATTACCGTGAAATCCGCATCGACCAGGATGCCGATGCCCGTGCCGAGATGATGGCCCGGGCCAAACGCACCTCGGTCCCGCAGATTTTCATCAATGGCACCCATGTCGGCGGGTTCGACGACATGGTGGCGCTGGACCGTGCCGGACAATTCCAATCTCTGCTGGAGCAAGCCCCGTGAGCGAGCAAGACCGCGTCAAAGCCTTTACCGAGTTCCGCCAGCGCATGAACGAGCGCATCCTGGCCGAGGATAATCAGGTGGTGCGCCGCTTCTTCGCGCTCGATACCCAGACTTACAAGGATGGCGCCCTCGACCTGAAAACCAAGGAGCTTCTGGGCCTGGTAGCATCGATGGTGCTGCGCTGCGATGACTGCATCAGCTACCATATTGCCCAATGCAAAGAGGCGGGTGTCAACCGCGACGAGTTTTTCGAGGCGTTCTCCGTGGCGCTGGTGGTCGGTGGATCGATCGTCATTCCGCATCTGCGCCGGGGTGTCGACTTCCTCGATCAGCTCGAGGGGCAGGGCATCCATGCCGTTCCCGAGCACAAGCACGACTGAGTCCTGAAGCCTGTATTTGCCGGTGGTTTAGGCCCTGTTCGGCTCCGGACGGGGCTTGTCCGCTATAATGGCGGGCTAACTTCAATTCACCCAGGAATCAGCATATGTCGCAGACAATCGCCGTCATCAAAGGAGATGGCATCGGTCCGGAAATCATGGACGCCACCTTGCAGGTGCTCAATGCCCTCAACGTCGGTCTGCAGTATGATTTCGTGGATGCCGGTCTTAGCGCCTACGAAAAAACCGGTGAACTGCTTCCGGAAGCCACGCTGGCCGCGATTATCAAACATAAAGTCGCACTGAAAAGCCCGCTCACCACGCCGGTCGGCGAGGGCTTTTCCTCGATCAATGTCGCCCTGCGCCGTAAATTCGATCTGTATGCCAATGTCCGTCCGGCCATCAGCTTCCCGAACACCAAATCGCGTTACAGCAACATCGATCTGATTACCGTGCGCGAGAACACCGAGGGTGCTTACATCGGTGAAGGCCAGAGCGTTTCCGAAGACGGCGAAACAGCGCTGCTGACCCAGAAAATCACCCGCAAGGGCTCCGAGCGCATCGTCCGCTATGCCTTCGAGCTGGCCAAGAACCTCGGTCGCAAGAAGATCACCGTGGTACACAAGGCCAATATCCTGAAAAGCACCTCCGGTCTGTTCCTGAAAGTGGCCCGCGAAGTCGCCGCCGAATACCCGCACATCGAATGCAACGAGATGATCGTCGACAACACCTGCATGCAGCTGGTGATGAAGCCGGAGCAGTTCGACGTGATCGTGACCACCAACCTGTTCGGTGACATCATTTCCGATCTGTGCGCCGGTCTGGTCGGCGGTCTCGGTCTGGCGCCGGGCGCCAACATCGGCAAGGACTGCGCGATTTTCGAGGCCGTGCACGGCTCCGCGCCGGATATCGCCGGCAAGGGCATCGCCAATCCCTGCGCTTTGTTACTGGGCGCCGTGCAGATGCTCGAGCACATCGGACAGGTCGATGCCGGCCGTCGCCTGAAGCAGGCCATCATCGACACCATGAACGACAAAGATCATCTGACGCCGGACTTGGGCGGCTCGGGCAGCACGCAGACCTTCGCCGCGGCCATCATCAAGCACATCAAGGCCTGATATCTAAAGGGTCTGAACAAAAAAACGCGCTTCGGCGCGTTTTTTGTCGTTCTTTGTATAGCATTATGCAGAGAAGTGTTTTAAGACGGAAAGCTTGCTGGTGCCCGGCGTATAGGCTGCTTTGAGTGCAGCGTATACGTAGTCTCCCGCTGCCTCACAGGCGTCAGGCAGGGATTTCTTCAGCGCCAGATTGGCGGCGATGGCCGCCGCCAGCGTACATCCGGTGCCGTGGCCGGAAACCTTCAGCCGTGGATGCTCGAATTCATACAGGGCTTTACCGGTATCGAGCCGGTCGATGACTTTTTTGCCCGAGAGGTGTCCGCCTTTCAACAAAACGGCTTTTGCCCCCATGGCCAAAAGTTCGACCAGCGCCCCTTCGGCCTGCTCGTCATTGTCGATGCTGTGGTCGAGCAAGAGCACGGCCTCGTCGATGTTGGGGGTGATGACCGTGGCCATGGGCAGCAAGCGCTGCACCAGGCGGCGAATGGCACGGGTTTCCAGCAGGGTGTGGCCGGAACTGGACACCATGACCGGATCGAGTACGATGCATTTCGGACGGTAATGTTCCAGCGCATCGGCGACCGTGTCGATGATGCGTGCATTGGCCAACATGCCGATCTTCACCGCGCGCACATCAAAGTCCGTAAACACCGAATCCAGCTGGGCCTTGAGAAAGGAGGGCGGCGGCACGTGGATGACCTGCACGCCCCGGGTGTTCTGGGCGGTCAGGGCGGCAATCGCCGACAGGCCGTGCAGGCCGTGTGCGGCGAAGGTTTTCAGGTCGGCCTGGATGCCGGCACCGCCGCCGGAATCGGATCCGGCGATGGTGAGCACGGACCACACCCGCGCCATGGCTTACAAGACCTCGGACGCGTAGTCGGCAAGACGCGAACGTTCACCGCGGCGCAGGGTGATGTGCGCGGAGTGCGCCCAGTTCTTGAAGCGATCGACCGCATAGGTCAGGCCCGATGTGGTTTCGGTCAGATAGGGTGTATCAATCTGCTCGACATTGCCCATGCAGATGATCTTGGTGCCCGGACCTGCGCGTGTAATCAGGGTTTTCATCTGCTTCGGGGTCAGATTCTGGGCTTCATCCACGATCAGCCAACGGCTCAGGAAGGTGCGTCCTCGCATGAAGTTCATGGCCCGGATCTTGATGCGCGAGGCCAGCAGCTCGTTGGTGGCGCCGCGCCCCCAGGAGTTCTGCTCCTGGGTGTTGGTCAGCACCTCCAGATTGTCGGTCAGAGCGCCCATCCAGGGCGTCATCTTCTCTTCCTCGGTACCCGGAAGGAAACCGATATCCTCACCGACCGACACCGTGGCACGGGTCATGATGATTTCCCGATAGCGTTGATTGTCCATGGTCTGGGTCAGGCCGGCAGCCAATGCCAGAAGGGTTTTTCCTGTTCCCGCGGTGCCGAGCAGGGTGACCAGATCGATTTCGGGATCCATCAGGGCATTCAGTGCGAAGTTCTGTTCGCGGTTGCGGGCATTCACGCCCCAGACCTGATGCTGCGGCGTGCGGTAGTCGTCGACGATCTGCAGTACGACCTTGTCACCGTCCATGCGGCAGACACGCATTTCGACTTCGTCCTCGCCCGGCATGTACAGAAACTGGTTGATGAACCAGTCGTCACCGCGCGTGCGTTGTATTTCGTAGAACGTGCGGCCTTTGTCGGTCCAGGACCGGAGGTTGCCCTGATGGCGTTCCCAGAAATCGGTCTCCAGTTCGCGAACGCCGGTGAACAGCAGATTGAAGTCGTCGATGGCGCGGTCGTTCTCGTAATCTTCGGCGGCGACGCCGCAGATCGAGGCTTTGATGCGCAGATTGATGTCTTTGGAGACCAGTACCACCGGTACACCGGGGTTGTCTTCCTTCAGCTGAAGGATGGAACCCAGGATCAGATTATCGGGCAGCACGGTGCCGAAGCGCTTGCCGGCTTCGACCTGTTTCAGCTGGAAATGGAGTTTGCCGATGCTTTGTTCGGCGCGCAGATTCAGACTTTTGGGCTGGACGAGGGCGATGCCCTCGGCGATATCGCGGTTGCCGTGCGATTCGACCAGCTCATTGAGGAACCGGCTGACCTGCCGGGCATTGCGTGAGGATTCGGAGTGGCCTTTCTTGCCGTTGTCCAGCTCCTCCAGGACCATCATGGGGATGAAAACATCGTGTTCTTCAAACTTAAACAGCGCGGTTGGATCATGCATCAGGATATTGGTATCGAGGACATAGATGCGCTTGCTGCGGGTCATTGATTTTTCCTTAATGGGGGAAAGGTCAGTACTTCATTGGATCCATGATCGCGTCGAGGTTCAGATGGTCGCAGAACTCCATAAAATCATCGCGCAATGCCGCGATGTGCATGTTGGCGGGAATGCCGATGGTCAACTGGGCGGTGAACATGGAGGCGCCGGTGTGCATGGCCTGGTAGCCATTGGACTGCATGTTCTCGATGGTGATGCCTTGCCGGTCGAAAAAATCGGCGAGCTGGAAAAGAATGCCGGGCTTGTCGGCGGCGACCACTTCCACCAGATACGGCAACAGATTGCTCTGCATCGGCTTCGGACCGGTCCGGTAGAAGGTCAGCTTGATGTCGTGCTCGCGTTCGAATTTGCCGAGCAGCGATTCGAGTTTGACGATGCTGTCCCAGCTGCCGGTGGCCAGCGCGACCAGCGAAACATCGCGGCCGACCGTCGCCAGGCGTGTGTCGACCAGATTGCATCCGGATTCGGAAATCCGGCGGGAAACCATCAGCAGGGGTGAGTTCGGATAGATGCTGTAGGCACTGATCAACAGATGATTGCCGGAAGCGGGAGAGGCAGGCGAAGCGGTTTCGTGTTCGTTCAAGTGGCGTTCCTGCGACACGGAAATCTGTGTCAGAATATTAAACACAGAATAGAGTCTCGATGGCGGTCCGGCAAGTCCCGGCCCGTATTTAATTCCAAGGAGCCTGAAAGTGCAGTTGCAAGGCAGTATTACCGCATTGACCACCCCGTTTACCGAGTCCGGAATGCTTGATCTCGGGGCATGGCGCGCCCAGATCGACATGCAGATCCGCAGCGGCACTGCCGCCGTTGTTGTGGCGGGATCCACCGGCGAAGCCGCCACCCTGAGTGATGAGGAATACAGTCAACTCATTGAATTGGCGGCGATTCGCGTGGCAGGCCGAATTCCGGTTCTGGCCGGAACCGGTCTGTCCTCGACCGCCAAGACCATGCGCCAGACCAAGCTGGCCAAAGACAGCGGGGCCGATGTGGCGCTGGTGGTGACCCCGCCGTATGTGCGCCCGACCCAGGCTGGATTGCATGCCCATTATTTGGCTGTGGCTGATTCCGCCGGTATTCCGGTCGTGCTCTACAACGTGCCGGGCCGCACCGGATGCGACCTGCAGCCACAGACCGTGGCGCGCCTATGCGGCCATGGCAACATCATCGGATTGAAAGAAGCGGTCGGCGACGAAGCGCGCTGGGAAGAGCTATACCCTCTGGCCTCGCCCGCATTCAGCCTGCTCAGCGGTGACGATCCCACCTTCGTGCGGGCCATTGCCGGCGGCGCCCAGGGCGTGATTTCCGTGGCCTCCAATGTGGTGCCGGCCGCCTTCGCCCGCATCTGCCGGATGTTGCAGGACCGCAATGTTGCCGGCGCGCAGGTGCTGGATGCCGGTTTGCGGAACCTTTATGATTTCCTCGGTGTCGAACCGAACCCGGTTCCGGTCAAAGCGCTGATGCGCCTGATGGGATTCGGCCATGGCCTGCGTCTGCCGCTGCTGCCGCTCTCGGAAGCGCATGCTGGTGAAGCCCAGAAAATGCTGGAATTATGCAAAACTATCGAACAATCCATCTGAAGCAAGGATATCCATGAACGGTTTCGTCAAAAACGGTGCGCGCCCTGCGCTTCTGGCCCTGGTCCCCGCGTTGCTGCTGTCGGGATGCGGCTGGCATCTGTTCAGCAAGAAATCCGAATACGAGGGTGTGGAGTTGACCAAGGCCTTGGCCGTGCCACCCGATCTCAGCAAACCCAGCGACCGCGAGGCCTTGAAGATTCCGCCCAAAAGTGCGGTCGGCATCAACGCCGTTTCCACCGAGATTGTCCGCAGTATCAATGTCAGTACCGATGTGGCGACGACCTGGAAACGTGTCGGTACCGCCCTGGGGCAAATCGAGGGTGCTGAAATTCTAAGCGCGGTGGAAGGCATATCCAGCTATGAAGTGGCCTTCGGCGGCGAGACCATGCTGGTTTCGGTGCAAAACAACGCGGGAAAATCGCGTATCGTCGCGCTCGGGCCGGATGGCGCGGGTACTGAAAGCGCCGCTTCCGGACAGCTGCTGGCGCTGCTCAAACAAAAACTCTGAGCGACTTCCGCGCATTGAAAACGAGCGCCGGCCGGCGCTCGTTTTCATTTCTGCAGGAACTGCAGTTTATCGGTCTTTCCGTCCCATTCGGCGGCTTCCGGCAAGGCTTCGCTGCGGGTGGTGATGACCGGCCACTGCGCGGCCAGCTCCGCATTCAATGCCACGAAATGCTCCTGACCGGCCGGCACGTCATCTTCCGGGAAGATTGCCTTGGCCGGGCATTCCGGCTCGCACAGCGTGCAGTCGATGCATTCGACCGGATCGATGACCAGGAAATTCGGACCCTCGTGGAAACAGTCGACCGGGCAGACCTCGACACAGTCGGTATATTTGCAGCGGATGCAGTTTTCGGTCACGACAAATGGCATAAATCACCTAATGGGAGTGAAAACCCTTAAAATGGCCAATCTGCCACAGGGTTTGCGTTTGTGAATATTTTACTGCATTTGGGAGCGCCATGAGCGACCGCCAGGGGTCCGGTCATCAGACGGTCATCGACCGCGCCGACCACGGCGTTTCGCGCAAGGACATCAGCCCGAATGCCCTGCGGGTGCTCTACAAACTCCGCGATGCCGGATTCGAGGCCTACATCGTCGGCGGCGCCGTCCGCGACCTGTTGATCGGCGGACACCCGAAGGACTTCGATGTGGCCACCAATGCCACGCCCGAACAGGTGCGTGCGCAATTCCGGAATTGCCGTCTGATCGGACGCCGGTTCCGGCTGGCACACATCATGTTCGGTCAGGAAATCATCGAGGTCGCGACCTTCCGCGCCTCCGGGGACGATGATACGGCGGTCGGCGACCGTCAGGTGCATGAAGAGGGGCATTTAATCCGTGACAACGTTTACGGCACCCTGGAGGAAGATGCCTTCCGCCGTGATTTCACCGCCAACGCCCTTTACTACACGATCGAGGATTTCAGCGTGCGCGACATCGTCGGCGGTTACGCCGATGTGCAGGCGCGCATTCTCCGGCTGATCGGTGATCCGGTCACGCGTTACCGTGAGGATCCGGTCAGGATGCTGCGGGCCGTGCGTCTGGCCGCCAAACTCGACTTCAGCATCCACGACAGCGCCGCCGCGCCGATTCCGGAATTGGCCGGTCTGCTGGCCAGTGCATCGTCGGCCCGATTGTTCGATGAATGCCTGAAAATATTCCTTGCCGGAAGCGCCGAAAAGAGTTTCCTGCTGTTGGAGGGTTTCGGTCTGCTCGACGTCCTGTTTCCCGATACCGCCAAAGCCCTGCAGACCAACCGCACCGGTGCCTTGCGCGATATGCTTCTGGAATCCCTGCGCCAGACCGATGCCCGCGTCAATGCCGATAAATCCGTCGCCCCCGGGTTCCTGTTCGCCTGCCTGCTGTGGCCGGCGTATTGCCGCGAGCTGGCTATCCTGCAGAACTCCGGTGCCGAACTGAGTGTGGCCCAGCAACGCGCCGCCGACCGCGTCACCCTGCGCCAAGTCGAGCGCATCGCCATTCCGCGTCGGTTCTCCCTGCCGATGCATGAAATCTGGCAGTTGCAGACCCGCTTCGGCCAGCGCACCCGAAAGCGCGTATTCCGTCTGCTCGCACATCCGCGTTTCCGTGCCGCCTTCGATTTTCTGGCACTGCGGGCCGCAGGCATTCCCGAACTGGCCGAGGAACTCCAGTTCTGGGAGCAGGCCCAAACCCTGGCGCCGGAGCAACTGGCGCAGATCATTCCCGGCCAAAGCAAATCCGGCGATGGCGAAAGCGCCCATGTGCCCCCCAAGCGCCGCCGCCGGCGCAGTAAACCGAAAACCAACGACGGCTGAGACGTTTTGGCCACGCGCGCGTTCATCGGATTGGGCGGCAATCTGGGCGATGTCGCTGCATCGTTCCGTTCGGCAGCGGCTTCAATCGCGGCCTTGCCCGAGACCCATGTCATCACCGGTTCCGGTCTGTACGCCAGTCCGGCCTGGGGCGGGGTAGCGCAGCCGGATTACCTCAATGCCGTTCTCGAAATCGACACCGGCCTGTCTACCATCGCATTGCTTGAGGCATTGCTTGCCATTGAGCGCGCGCATGGCCGCGACCGCAGTGCGGCGCCCCGATGGGGTCCACGGCCCCTCGACTGCGATATTCTGTTGTACGCAGATGCGATCATCGACAGCGAACGCCTTCAGGTGCCGCATCCGCGCATGGCGGAGCGTGCATTCGTTCTGGTACCCTTGGCGGAAATTGCCCCGGACCTCACCATTCCCGGCTTGGGTGCTTTAACACCACTGCTCGACCGTATTTCCGCACAACCCATCCGGCGCATTGCCGAAGGAATACCGAATGTACACCAGCCCCGCTGATCCGCCCCGCCGACCAGCACGGACCGTTCCCGATCTGCGTCGGATGAAGATGTCAGGAGAGCGTATCGCCAGCTTGACGGCCTACGACGCCAGCTTCGCGCGCGCCATGGATGCGGCCGGCATCGATGCCGTGCTGGTCGGTGATTCGCTCGGTATGGTGGTGCAGGGCGGGGCCAATACGGTTTCGGTCACGGTCGCGGATATGGTTTATCACAGCAGGTGCGTGGCCAGGGGCCTGCAACAGGCTCTGTTGATCGCCGATATGCCGTTCCAGAGCTATGCCACCCCCGATCGCGCCATCGACGCGGCCAGCGCACTTCTGGCCGAGGGCTTGGCCAGTATGGTGAAAATGGAGGGCGCCGGATTCGTCTTGGATGCCATCGCATCGCTGAGCGCCCGCGAAATTCCCGTATGTGCCCATCTGGGGTTGACGCCGCAGTCGGTGCTGCGCATGGGCGGCTTCAAGGTGCAGGGCCGCGACGCTGAGGCGGCGCAGGCGCTGCTGGCCCAGGCGAAGCAGGTCGAGGCCGCCGGCGCGCAGCTGTTGGTGCTGGAGTGTGTGCCGTCGGGCCTGGCCGCCGAAATCACCCGCAGCCTGGACATTCCCACCATCGGTATCGGCGCCGGACTGGATTGCGATGGTCAGATTCTGGTGTCCTATGATGCGCTCGGCATCAACTCCGGACACCGGCGACCGCGCTTCGTCAAGGATTTCCTCAAAGGCCAGGAATCGATTGAAGCGGCTTTCAAGGCCTATATTTCCGAGGTCAAAAGCGGGGCTTTCCCGCAAGCCGAACACGGTTACGCCTGATGCAGACCTGCCGCGATCTCGCCACCCTGCGCGAATGCATCAATGCCTGGAAGCGTGAAGGCCGGCGGATCGGTTTCGTACCGACCATGGGGAATCTGCATGCCGGGCATTACGCGCTGGTGGAATTGGCCCGGCAGCATTGCGATGCGGTTGTCGCCAGCATTTTCGTGAACCCGACCCAGTTCGGGCCGAACGAGGATTACGCCCGTTATCCGCGCACCGAGCAGCGCGATGCCGAGGGCTTGGCGCAGGCCGGGGCTGCCGCGCTATTTTTGCCGACCGTGGAGGCGATGTATCCGTTCGGTGCCATGGGCTGCGTCCAGATGCATGTACCCGGCATCACCGACATCCTCTGCGGCGCGCATCGTCCGGGCCATTTCAATGGTGTGGCAACGGTGGTGGCGCGTCTGTTCAACATGGTGCAGCCCGATTGCGCGGTGTTCGGCCGCAAGGACTACCAGCAAATGCAGGTCATCCGCTACATGGCCGAGGAACTCAGTTTTCCGGTTGAAATCATACCGGCACCGACCTTGCGCGAAGGCTCCGGGCTGGCCATGAGCTCACGCAACCAGTATCTGGGCGATGCCGAGCGCGACACAGCGGCGGCGATCTTCCGGACGCTCGGGCAGATGCGGGAGCAGTGCATCGACGGCACGCCGGTGGCGCAGATTGAACGCGAGGCCGAGGCGGCATTGCAGGCCTTGGGGTTCACCGTGGATTATGCGGAAGTGCGTTCCGCCACGCTGGCACCGGCAAGCCGGGCCTTGGACAACAGGCGGGTGGCGCTGATCGCCGCTTTTCTCGGGCGCACGCGCCTGATCGATAATCTCGAATTCGAAATCCCCTGAATAAGGAATCATGGCATGTGGAATGAACAGGACTGGCAGGCCTTGGCAGAACACGCACGGCGTTGCCGGCAGCGGCCGATAGCGGCGCTGATTGCCGCCGAACCGGAGCGGAACGCCGCTTTTGCCCGAAGGCTCGGCCCCTTGTATTGCAATTTTGCACGCCAGCATCTGGATGCCCGGGCCTTGGCCGATATGCAGCGACGCCTCAAGGACTCCGGTATTCATGCGCAGGTGCGCGCGCAGTTCGACGGTGTCCGCATCAACCGCAGCGAAGACCGTGCCGTGCTGCATACCGCCCTGCGCAGCGATTTGGGCTCGAGCCCTGAAGCGCGCGCGGCGCATGACGCCGCGCAGGCTGCACTGGAGACCATGGACGGTCTGGTCATCCGGTTGAAAGCACAGGGCATCACCGATATCCTCAGCGTCGGCATCGGCGGATCGGATCTCGGCCCGCGTCTGGTACTGAACGCGCTGACGGAATTCGGCCATGGCGGCTTTAATGTGCATTTCCTGAGTTCCGCCGATGGCATGTATCTGGACCGTTACATGGGCGCGCTGAACCCGGAAAAAACCGCAGTACTGCTGGTCAGCAAAAGTTTCGGTACCCAGGAAACGCTGATCAACGGCGCGGCACTCAAGGCCTGGGTCGGTGATTCGGAACGGGTATTCGCCATCACCGCCAACGGCAAGCGCGCCGCCGCTTTCGATGTGCCGGCGCACAACATCCTGCCGATCTGGGATTGGGTCGGCGGCCGCTTCTCGGTGTGGTCGGCGGTGGCGTTTCCGGTGGTGCTCGGCTTGGGCATGCCGGTGTTCCGCGAATTCCTGCGCGGCGCCGCCGCCATGGATGCGCATTTTCTGGAAGTGCCGATCGAAGACAATCTGGTTTATTGGCAGGCCTTGATGTCGGTCTGGAACCGCAATGCCATGGGTTACGGCACCCAGGGCATCATTCCCTACGATGAACGATTGGAACTGCTGCCGGCGCATCTGCAGCAGGTGATCATGGAAAGCCTCGGTAAATCGGTCACCGTCGAGGGTGCGGACTGTAAGCAGGCGACCAGTCCGGTGCTGATGGGGGCCAGCGGCAACCCGAGCCAGCACAGTTTTTTCCAGTATCTGCAGCAGGGCATCGGCACGGTGCCGCTGGACATCCTCGGCGTGGTCCAGTCCGGCCACTGCCAGCCGACCAACCATCATTTCATTCTCGCCAATCTGCTGGCGCAGGCCGAATCACTGGCCAACGGCCAACCCAGCGATGATCCGCAGCGCCGCTATCCGGGCAACCGGCCTTCCACGGTGATGCTGCTTGACGAACTCTCGCCGTACGCCCTGGGAATGCTATTGGCCCTCTACGAGCACAGCGTATTCGTGCAGTCGCAGATCTGGGGCATCAACGCCTTCGATCAATGGGGGGTTGAGCTCGGTAAAAACATCGCCACCGGTTTGATGCCATATGTCGAAGGCGAGCAGACCGATCTGTCGGGGGTCGATCCGGTGACCCGGGAGCTGCTTGGCGTCATGCGCCGGAGCTGAGTTTCGTCTCCAGCCGCTGCAACGCCCATTGCGCGTGTTCACGCACGATGGCATCGTCGTGGCTGCATTTCTCGCGCAGCGCCTCCCGGTGCGCCGGTGTAGGTTCGGCATTGCCTAACGCCACGGCCAGATTGCGTAGCCAGTTGATGTAACCGGTGCGCCGTATGGCCGAACCTTCGGTGCGTAGCAGGAATTCGGTTTCGGACCATGCAAACAAGTCCAGCAGACTGGCCTCATCCAGACGGTTCCGGGCCGCGAAATCGGGCTCGGCATGGACTTTGGCGAATTTATTCCAGGGACAGACCAGTTGACAGTCATCGCAGCCGAAGATGCGGTTGCCGATGGCTTCGCGGAATTCTTCGGGAATGCTGCCCTGATGCTCGATGGTCAGGTAGCTGATGCAACGGCGGGCATCCAACCGGTTCGGCGCGATGATGGCGCCGGTCGGACAGATGTCGATGCAGCGCGTGCAGGTTCCGCAATGTCCCTGCGGCGTCAATGCCGTTCCCGGCAACGCCAGGTCGGTATAGATTTCACCGAGGAAAAACCAGGATCCCTCGTCCTTGTCGATCAGGCAGGTATGTTTGCCGATCCAGCCCAGTCCCGCATTCCGGGCAAGCGCCCGCTCCAGCGACGGCGCCGAATCGACCAGAACCCGGAAGCCGAAGCGGCCGATTTCGGATTCGATGAACTGCGCCAGCTGTTTCAGGCGTTGGCGCATCAACTTGTGGTAATCACGGCCGAGTGCATAGCGGGCCACGTAGGCTTTGTCGGAGGCGGCCAGCGTCGCCCAGGCCTGTTCGGAGTCGGTGCCGTAATCCATGCGCACCGAAATCACCGAGAGCGTCCCTGGCTGCAGCAGTTCGGGGCGTGCGCGCATCTCGCCATGGCGCGCCATATAGTGCATCTGGCCGTGCTGGCCTTTGGCCAGCCAGTCCTGCAGATGGGCCTGATCGGCGTCCAAATCCGCTTTAGCGATGCCCAAGCCGGTGAATCCGAGCATCCGGCTGTGTGCCCTGATTTTATCCAGCAATGCCGAGGAATCCATCGGCTCAGTATAATGCCTGCATGACCAACCCGGACTCCGACGCCATTCTCCTGCACAGTGCGACGCCTGAAACCACGGCAGCCGTTGCCGAAAGGCTGGCGACTTGCTGCCCCGACGCGGCTGTGGTGTATCTCGAGGGCGACCTTGGTGCAGGAAAGTCCGTGTTTGCAAGGGCCTTTCTCAAGGCTCTGGGCGTCAGCGGTTCGATCAAAAGCCCGACCTATACCCTGATTGAAACCTATCCCCTTCAGGACGGGCGCGATGCCGTTCACATGGATCTTTACCGCATCGCCGATCCGGATGAATTGGACTATTTGGCCTTGGATGCTGTCCTTGAGCACCTGCGGGTCATGCTGGTCGAATGGCCGCAGCGCGGCGCTGGGCGGCTTCCTGCAGCAGATGTGATTGTTGCGCTGGTGTTCGATGACGACGGGCGGGTTCTGAAGATGCGGGCAATCACGGCCCGCGGCGATGCATGGCTGCGGACCTTCGGGCAGTCGCATTCCGCTGTTGCAGAGGTTTGAACGGCGGTTAAACCACGGGGTGGCTGTGTATAATCAAATCTTGATTAAACTCGGTTGCGGTGCTTCAATTCCAATATGAGTATTTCCCTGAATCGACTGATGGGCCTGGTCTTGTGGGCATGTGCCGGACTCGCTTCCGCGGCCACCACCACGCAGGTGTCACAGATTCTCCTCCTGCAGGACGATACCGCGACCCGCGCTTTCGTAGAAGTCAGCCAGCAGAGCACTTACAAGACCTTCCTGCTGAAAACGCCGGACCGCGCGGTACTCGATATCGAAGGTGCCGAATTCGCGCCGCAGTTCAAGCTGCCGGCTGCCAACGGCGTGGTATTGGCTGTTCGGCAGGGTAAAACACCAACCGGTCTGCGCGTGGTGTTCGATCTTGCCCAGGGCGCCCAACTCAAAGACCGCGTCGATCTTACCGGTGCAAAACCGCGCCTGATTCTTGAAATGATTCCGGCAGGGGCACCCACGGCACAAGTATCAGCCAAGGCAGACACGGCGCCTGAAACCAGCCCATCAGCACGCGCGCCGGATGTGGTGAAAACCGAGCCGCCGGCCAAAGCCAGCGCTCCACCGGTCCAGACTCCGGCCAAAACGGTGACGCCAAGCCCGGGCGTGCCCGGCCGCAGCAACGTCGGCTATGCGCTCATGGACGATGAAATCGTACAGATCGATATCGACAGCCGCGGTGACAAGCCGCGTACCACGGTGCAGCCGGCTTCCGATAAAGCCTCGCCGCCGTTGCCGAACATCAAGCCGACACTGAATCCAACGCCGGCACAATCCAAAGCCCTGCCCAAGAAGGGCAAGACGGTCAATGATGTGCTCGGTGCCTCGGCCCGCAAGCTGGTCATCGCCATCGATGCCGGGCACGGAGGCAAGGATCCGGGTGCTCTCGGACCGAACGGAACCCGCGAGAAGGACATCACGCTGCGCGTGGCCAAGGAACTGGCGTCGGCCATCAATGCCGATCCGGGCATGCGCGCCGTCCTGATCCGGGATGATGATACCTTCGTGCAATTGCAGGAGCGCTATCAGCGCGCACGCCGCGCCCAGGCCGATCTGTTCGTTTCCATCCATGCCGATGCCGCGCTGAATAATGCCGCCAGCGGCTCGTCGGTGTTCGTGCTGTCGACCAAGGGCGCTTCTTCCCAGGCGGCGCAGATAGCGCGTCACCACCTCCAGCGTGACATCGGCACGCACGCTCACCACCTCGAAATCCATCAGCGAGCCAACGGCATCCTCGGGATAAGACATGGCCGAACGCAGCTGTTCGCGCTCCTCCACCGACAGCGCGCGATAGACGTCCT
>CAJAPA010000165.1 GCA_903942465.1 uncultured Gammaproteobacteria bacterium | reverse complement strand
GAAATCAGCTGTCTGGCCGCCAGCTGGGATTTGCGCTCGAAGTCGCGTGAGGCATTGACGGCAGCGGCCCGAGCCTCGGCCAATCCGGCCTGGGCACTGGCCAGAGCGGCGCCGGCCTGCTCGACCCGGGCCTGGAAAGTGGACGGATCGATGCGGGCGATGATCTGGCCGGGCTCGACCTGATCGTTGAAATCGACATCGACCGACTGCAGGGTTCCGGAAACCTGGGTACCGACCTCGACCGTGGCGGTAGCACCGAGCGTACCTGTCGCGGAAATGCTGGACGACAGATCACCGACTTGCGCGGGTTCCGTCCGGTATTGGCTTTCGGAAGCTTCATCGCCGCCACTGAGGCTGCGGTAGCCGAACCAAATTGCCAGCACTGCGATAGCGGCGATGGCGATTTTGCCGAGGGGAAGTCCGGAGATTTTCTTGCTCATGGGTTTACAGCCTGTTTCATGTCAATTCGGAATGGGATGCTTCGGGGATCAGAACGGTCGCAACCGTTCCCTGATCCGGCGTGCTGGCCAGCTCGATACGCCAGCCGAATCGGTCGCAGAAGCGCTTGACCAGCGACATGCCGATGCCTTTGCCGCCGACATTGGTGGTTTCACCGCGGTAGAACAGATCAAACACGCGCTCCAGCTGCTGTTCACTCATGCCGATGCCTGTATCACGGACCACCAGTTTGCCCGAACTGACACAGATATCGATATGGCCGCGATCGGTGTAATGGCAGGCATTGCGCACCAGATTGCCGATCACCGTCGACACCACGTAATAAGGCACGTCGATGCGGAAGTCATCCGCGATCTCCAGGGTCAGTTCGACCGGCTTGCCATTCAACAGCAGTTTCGCCTTCTCGACCTCCTCGGCAACGGCTTCGGAAATCCAATACGGTTGTTCGCTGTGCCCGAAATCGTCTTCGCGCGCGAGGAGTAAAAAGCCCTCGATCAGGGATTCCATTTCCTGGCTCGCTTTCTGGATGCGGGTAATGGAACGTTGCGCCATCGGCGACAGACAGCTTTCTCCGGCGACCATGTCGCTGGCGACGCGGATGACCGTCAGCGGCGTACGCAGCTCGTGGGACGCGTTCGCGGTGAAATTCTGTTCACGCTCGACGAACTGACCGATGCGCTGGCCGAAATCATGCAGGGCCTCTGCCAGAACCTTGGCTTCGTTGTCCATGTCATCGGGCAGTTTCTGGGCTGCCAGCACGGACACGTCGGGCTTCTTCGGATCCCAGCCGCGGACCTGGTTTGACAGCCAGATGACCGGCGACACCAGTTTCTTCGAGGTCCGGTAACTGATCAGAACCATGGCGTACACCACCACCAGCAGAAGTGCCAAGGGCACCACACCGAACCAGAACGCCAGTGCATCGACCTGCTCCTGTTTGAAAATCAGGAACAGACGGCGGTTCTCGCGGGTCTCCACCCAGATGAGCTCTCCGCCGCGCTGTTTGTCGAGGCTGTGATAGCCGTTGCCGAGATCACGGTAGGTGGCCGGCATGGCGTCGACCTGCGCCAGCGGCAACAGAAAGCCCTTCATGTTGAAGGTATCCGGCACCTGTGCGTTCGGGTTGTACTGGTAGAGGCTCCAGAAATGGCGCGCTTCGTCCTGCAGCGCCTGCTTGATCAGAATGTCCTTGATGACGACCGATGCGCCGTAGACCCCGATGACCGCCGCGAAACAGATGGCCGCGGTCTGCAGAACGAATGCCGTCCAGAATTTCTTCCGGAGTCCGTGCCGGTCACTCATGCCTTGGGCTGTTCGTCCAAATCGACGATACGGTAACCGGCGGTCTGCACGGTATGCAGCAGCTGCTTCTCGAAGCCGCGGTCGACCGCCTTGCGCAGATTGTACAGATGGCTGCGCAGGGTGTCTGATTCGGGCAGTTCGTCACCCCAGATTTCGCGCTCGATGTCGCGTCGGGTCACCACCCGCGGTGACTCCCGCATTAGGATGCCGAGAAGGCGGAGTGCAATCGGCGACAAGGTCAGGTCGCGGCCGCCACGGGTCGCGCGCAGACTTCCGGTGTCGAGGATCAGATCGGCGACCTTGTAGACTTCCGTGCTCACCTGCCGGCGTTCGCGGCGGATCAAGGCGCGGATGCGTGCTTCGAGTTCCTGGATGGCGAAGGGCTTGATCAGATAATCATCGGCACCGGCCTCGAGCCCGAGCACTTTGTCGGACACGGCGTCACGTGCGGTCAGCATCAGCACCGGGGTGGCGATTTTGCCTTCCTCGCGCAGCTTGCGGCAGACCTGCAGGCCGTCCATGCGCGGCAGATTGAGGTCAAGCACAATCACGTCGTAACTGTTCTTGGTGGCCAGCCGGTAGCCGTCCACGCCATCGCCGGCGTAGTCGACGCCGAAGCCTTTGCTTTCGAAATATTCACCAACCACCTCGGACAGGCTGCGGTTGTCTTCAACGAGCAGGATCAAACCGGCTTGGGTATCACGTTTCATGGGCTTCTCCTTTCAGGGCTTCAGCTTTGTGAAGAATGCCCCGTCGGGGGTGATTGCCGTGTGAACCGGCCTTAGAAGGGTATTTTTCCGGTCAGGATATCGCGGTACATCAGCCAATCGGATACGAACGAATACAGCGGATGGCGGAAAGTGGCCGGTTTGTTCTTCTCGAAGGCGAAATGGCCGACCCAGGCGAAGCCGTAACCGCAGACGAAGGCGGCCGGGAGCCAGAGCCATTGACCGGTAACCAGCAGGGCGGCCAGACAACCGAGGACCAGCGAGCTGCCGATGAAATGCAGACGACGGCAGGTCAGGTTCTGGTGTTCGCCCAGGTAATAGGGATAGAACTCGGCAAGGGTATTAAATCGGGTCATTGGCGGCCTCCTGGGTTTTTGCCTGTTGCCATAGGGTTTCCTGCGCCATCAGATCCAGATCGGACAGGGATTTTCCGGATTGCCGGGCCATATTTTCAATGGTCCGGAAGCGGCGTTCGAATTTGGCGTTGGCACGGCGCAGCGCAGCGCCGAAATCGACATCGGCGTGGCGCGCCAGATTCACGCACACGAACAGGATATCGCCGATTTCATCTTCCAGTGCATCATGACCACGGCCTTTGGCCAGCTCGACCCGCGCTTCGGCCATTTCTTCCTGCAGTTTATCGAATACGAACGAAACATCGGGCCAGTCGAAGCCGACCGTCGCCGCGCGTTTCTGCAATTTGGCGGCACGCTGCCACTCCGGCAGTCCGGCGGTGATTCCCGCCAGAATGCTGTCGTCCGAACCACTGCGTTGGCGGCGCTCCTCGCGTTTCATGCGCTCCCAGGCTTCGGTCTGGGCGGCGGCATCGGCGATGCTGGCCTCTCCGAAAACGTGCGGATGCCGGTCGGTCATTTTGCGGTTGATGGCCGAAACCACGTCGTCGAACGCGAACAGACCCTGCTCCTGCGCCAGCTGGGCATGGAACACCACCTGGAACAGGAGATCGCCGAGTTCGTCGCGCAGGTCATCAGGCTCACCGCGCTCGACGGCATCGGCGACCTCATAGGCTTCTTCGATGGCATACGGCGCCAGGGAGCGGAAGTCCTGCTGCAGATCCCAGGGACAGCCGCTTTCGGGATTGCGCAGGGCCCGCATGATTGCCAGCAGTTGCTCAATCGGCGTGCTCACAGCCAATCCTGCCAACCGATGGACAGATCGCCGACCGCGATGAAATGGGGATTGAGCAGGGAGTCCTTGCTGTTGTAACGCAGCGGTGCGCCATCCAGCGTAAATACGCCACCGCCGGCGGCTTCCAGAACGGCCTGTGCGGCGGCGGTGTCCCATTCCGAGGTCGGCCCGAAGCGCGGATAAAGGTCGACTTCGCCGGTCGCGATTTTGCAGAACTTCAGGGACGAACCCAAGCCGACGGTGTCGACGGAACCGATGCGGTCGAGATAGGCCTGGGTCGTGGCGTCGCGGTGCGAGCGACTGGCAGCGACCCTGAGGGGATGGGGCGCACTGGCTACACGGGCGATGCCGGATTGTGCGCCCTGTTGCCAGCGGGCGCCCATTCCTTGGCCGCCGACCAGCAACCAGTCCATGGCCGGCGCGTAGACCGCGCCCAGCACCGGCATGCCGCAGTCGATCAGAGCGATGTTGACGGTGAACTCGCCGTTTTTCTTGATGAACTCGCGGGTACCGTCCAACGGATCGACCAGCCAATAACGCGACCAGGCCCGGCGCGCGGTCCAGTCGATGTGGGCGGACTCTTCCGAAAGTATCGGCAGGCCACCGTCGAGATCCGGCAGAAGCGATACGATGCAGCGATGTGCCGCCAAATCAGCCTGTGTCAGGGGCGAAGCATCGGCTTTCTCGGTGACGGCGAAATCCTGCGCGTACACCGTCATGATTTCATCGCCGGCGCGGCGGGCGATGTCCGCAAGTCGGTCGGCCCAGTCCTTCATGCGCCTGTTCGCACCAATTCCTTGATGATCAGCAGCGCGGCAAGACTGCGTCCTTCCGAGCAGTCTTCGCGCAGCACCAATTCATGCAGGCGGTCCAAGCGCCATGGCACCACCTCCAGCACTTCCGGCTCGTCCCCGACCAGACGCTCGGGATACAGGTCCTCGGCCAGGACCAGATCGATGGCATGGGTCATGTAGGTCGGCGCCAGTGTGATGGAACGCAGAATGCGCAGGCTGCGCGCACCGAAACCGGCTTCCTCCTTGAGCTCGCGGTTGGCGGCTTCCAGGACCGTTTCACCCGGATCGATCCGCCCCTTCGGCAGGCAGAGCTCGTAGCGATGGGTGCCGGCCGCGTACTCCTTGATGAGCAACACGGTATCCTTGTCGGGCATGGCGGCAATCATCACGGCACCATGGCCCTGATGCAGCGCCCGTTCATAGCGGCGGCGTTCGCCGTTGGAGAACTCGAGATCGATGCGCTCGCGCCTGCCGTGGCTGTTTTCAATCAGCTCGCGGGAATGGATAATAGGCAGGGAATTCATGGTTTCATTGTCGCGCGTTTCGGCAGTACTGGCTAGAGAGGAAGGCGAATTATGTCCACATTCATCACGCCGCGTGATCTGGCGGAATGGCACCGGCGCGACCTTGCGGTCCTGTGGCATCCCTGCACCCAGATGCGCGAGCATCCCGACAGCCTGCCCCTGATTCCGATCCGCCGCGGCCGCGGCGCCTGGCTGGAAGGCGTGGACGGTACCCGCTACCTGGATGCAATCAGCAGCTGGTGGACCAACCTGTTCGGCCATGCCGAACCACGCATCGCCGGAGCGGTGGCCGCCCAGGCACGCGAACTGGAGCATGTGATCTTCGCCGGCTTTTCGCACGAACCCGGATTGCATCTGGCCGAATCGCTGCTGGCGGTTGCGCCGCGCGAGTCCGGTCGGGCTCCGCTGGCACGCGTGTTCTATGCCGATAACGGCTCGGCGGCGATCGAGGTGGCGCTGAAGATGAGCTTCCACAGCCATCGCAACCGTGGCGACGACCGGCGCACGCGCTTCGTGGCACTGGGCAACAGCTACCACGGCGAGACGCTGGGGGCGCTGTCCATGGGCGACATCCCGCTCTACCGCCGGACCTATGCACCCTTGCTGCTGCAGCCGCTGTTCGCACCATCACCGGACGCTTTCACCGCCGAGCCCGGCGAATCGGCCGAAGCCTGCGCCCTGCGCCGCGCGGATGTCTTGGCCGATATTTTCGCGGCACACCCCGGCGAAATCAGTGCGCTGATCCTTGAGCCGCTGGTGCAATGCGCAGGCGGCATGCGCATGCACCATCCGGCCTATCTGCGGCGCGCACGCGCGATCTGCGATGCGCATGGCGTTCACCTGATCGCCGACGAGATTGCGGTCGGCTTCGGCCGCACCGGCACCCTGTTCGCCTGCGAACAGGCCGGCATCGCGCCGGATTTCCTGTGTCTTTCGAAAGGTCTGACCGGCGGATTCATGCCCTTGTCGGCGGTATTGACCACCGAACGGGTGTACGAGGCCTTCCTGGACGATTCGCGCGAACGCGCGTTCCTGCACTCGCACAGCTACAGCGGAAACCCGCTGGCCTGTGCCGCGGCATTGGCCTCGCTGGCCATCTTCGACGAAGACGATGTGCTGGCGCGCAACCGCCGCACCGCCACGCGCATGGCCGAACTGGCGGCGCCCCTGGCGGAACATCCGCATGTTGCGGAAGTCCGGCAGACCGGCATGATTCTGGCCATCGAGACACGGGCCGCCAGCGGCGGAAACGGCACCGCAGTTGAAATCGCCGGCGGCATGGGCCTGCGCGCCTACCGGCATGCCATCTCCCGGGGCGTCTTGCTGCGGCCGCTCGGCGATGTTCTGTACTGGATGCCGCCCTACTGCGTCGGCGAGGATGAACTGCTCCATCTGGCCGACGTCACCACCACCGCGCTCACCGAGGCATTCTCATGAGAACCATCCGCAGTTTCATCGAACTGCCGCTGCATCCCGAACGCGAGTTGGTCCTGCCGGAAATGGTCAGCAACCATGTCGTGCGTGTACTGCGCCTGGAAATCGATGATGTCTTCCATCTGTTCAACGGTGACGGCTACGATTACCCGTGCCGCATCCTGAGTCTCGAGAAACGCGGCGCACGTGTCTGCATTCTGGACAGAATCGCCGTACTGAACGAATCGCCGCTGCGCATCCATCTTTACCAGAGCATCGCCCGCGGCGAGAAAATGGACTGGATCCTGCAGAAAGCCACCGAACTTGGCGTCACCGAATTCACGCCGATGGTATCGGACAGGACTGAAGTGAAGCTCGAAGGCGAACGCAGCGACAAGAAACTCGCGCACTGGCAGGGTGTCGTGCGCTCGGCCTGCGAACAGTCCGGACGGGCAACGGTTCCTGCCGTGAATACGCCGGTTGCCATCCACCGCATCGATGCCGCAGGCATTGCGGGCGCCTTCTACCTGCAACCGGATGCCGAAAACGGCATAGCCGGGCTGGCGATTCCCGGGGACGGCAGAATCGTTCTGGCCATCGGGCCGGAAGGCGGATTTACCGAGCGCGATATCCGGCTACTGCAGACCGCCGGCTTCAAGGGCCTGCGGGTCGGCCCACGGATTCTTCGGACGGAGACCGCCGGGATCGCCGTAACCGCCGCCCTGCAATCGCACTACGGCGACTGGTGATTACAACGCATCGCGGATCGTCGCTTCGACGGTTTCCAGATTCGGGATCGACACCCCATCGCCGTCCAGATACGCGGAGTAGTAGTACTCACTGGCATGTTCCGGGTCATCGATCAGATGATCGGAGGCGATATTGACCAGTCGCGGGAATCCTGAGGTCAGAATCGCGAAATAAGGCAATCTTTTTTCACCGGAAAGCGCCTTCAGAACGGCGATTTTCGCGCCGGCAACGGATTCGCGCGGCGTCCATCCGGCCATTGCGGAGAATGAAACCAGCGGCAGCCGGTAACCTTTCCAGCGGATCACGCCGAGGAACCATTCCGGCTTGCCTTCGACGGCCTCGGGCGCGGCATAGGTGATGATTTCGGACACGGTGGTGTTCGGAAGCATCAGTTTGCCGCCCGGCAACGCCATCAGTACCGCACGCATCTGTTCGACTTGGGTTTCCATAGATTTTTCCGTTTAAGTGAACCACTCCGCCATGATGTCTTCCGTCAACTGGGGCGCGCCGGCATTGGCCAATTCGCGCGCCACGCCGGCGTCGTAACAATCATCGGGATCTTGCACATAGAGATTTCCATTGCCCGCATTGAAAGCCATCAATGCCGAAGTCAACGCCGGGTCGGCACCGCTGAGCACCATTATCCGCGCCGCCTTCGATTGCATTGAGATGAACGGCCTCAGGCCGGTACGGATTTGGCATTGGTATCCCAATGCCGATACCGCAATGCCGCACTCGGGCGGCAGCAGGTAGATGGAACCGGATCGCAGATGTTCATCGCTGTCGGCAACGCGCAGATCGGCATCGGTGACTTTCTGCAGCTGCGCGCGCAGGCGTTCCAGCTGCGCGGTTCCGATCTGCAATGAAAGCACCATGACGCCGGCGAATCCGCGCGGGACTTTCTGGAGCAGCGTCCGTACCGCGCCTGGTCCGCCGACACCGGAAACCACCAGAAACAGGCGATCATGCCCGGACTCTTCAACCGGCAATGCGGCATGACCGGGTTCAGCCGCGGGCAGGGCCGGTGTTTGGACCGGTTCGCTCTGCTTCATCACCGGTGCGGCAGCCGGAGGTTCCGGAGCGGATGCATCATCCACCAAAGAAAACATGGACAGATCGAACTCGCGCGGGGCAGCGGCCGCAGCGGCGGGGACCGACAATGCCGCATCGGCGCTCAAGGACAGACTGGAAAAATCAGGTGCGACGAAGGCCTCCACCGGCGCCGTCGTTACCGCGGCTTTCGTTTCCGGCACATCGAAATCCGGCATCAGTGTCGGATCGATGTCATAGTTGAACATCGACTTTTCCTCATCCGTCAACGGCGCCAGGACTTCACCATCACTCGCCACAGCCGACGCCGCAGGATGCGACAGGCTCTCCTCCATCTTCTGGAGCGCGCCAGCCAATTCCGAATCGTCGAGATCGAAACTAAATCCATCGCCGTCATGCCATTCGGTGGATCCGGAGTGGCCGATATCCAGCTTATCAATGGACGGCAAGGCATCGGCATGCACTTCCCGTCCTGAATCGAGCAGGGCACGCTCTTCATCGGTCAAAGGCAGCAGCTGCTCGGTATCCACGCGGACGGTTTCACCATCGTGGCCATGGGCCAATTCTGAATCCACCTTGGACAGAGCCAAGGCCAATGCATCGGCATCGATGGCGAGATCATCATAATGACCGGTGTCCTGCCAATGCACGGATTCATCGTCCTCTTTCGCAGCGGCGAATCCGGCGGCAACGGGAATGTCCTCATGGCTGCCGCCGATCGGACGGTAATCCGGCAAGCCATCGCCCTGGTCCTGCATGGCCGACTTGGCATCGGCATCCATCGGCAACGGCGGCAGCACATCGCGGTCGAGCAGCTTGGCTGCCATGTGGCGCGCCCATCGATTGAGATCCCACCCGCTCAGCGCGCCGGTGGTTTCGGCGTCGTCGAACAGCACCGTCAGCGAGGGCTGACTGAGGTATTCACTGAACGGTTCGAGTTCGAGTTCGGTCGCCGGATCGAGACTGATGACGAGTTTGTTCGGAGCAAGCTGTGACAAGGCATTGACCGAAGTCTGCGCCGGCTTGCCGACCCACACCGGATGCACTCCGAGATCGGCAAGGGCGCTGACCAGCTGTTCGCGGGCCGGACCTTCCCGGCCCAGAACCACTACGCGTTGTGCACCATTGGCCATCATCGGCTACTTCTTGAAAATCTCGTTGACCTGCCGCATCAGTTCGAATTCCTGATAGGGTTTGCCGAGATAACGCTCGACACCCAGGTCGAATGCCCGCTGACGGTGCTTCTCGCCGGTACGTGAAGTGATCATCATGATCGGCACATTCTGCAGTCTGGCATCGGACTTCATGTTCTGCGCGACTTCATAACCGTCCATGCGCGGCATTTCGATATCGAGCAGAACCAGATCGGGAACCTGCTCGGCCATTTTCTCGATGGCTTCCAGACCGTCGCGTGCGACCACGACTTCGAAGTTGTTGCGCTCCAGAATGCGCGAAGTGACCTTGCGCATGGTGATGGAGTCGTCGACCACCATGACCAGCGGCATCGAGCGCGATGTGTCTTCGACGGCTTCCGGCGCATGCGGGATCTGACGTTCGGCATTGTGTCGGACCAGTGGCGCCAGATCGAGAATGACGACCACGCCGCCGTCCGGCATGATGCTGGCGCCGTAGACGCCGGGTACCGAGGTGACCTGCGGCCCGACCGGCTTGACCACGATTTCCTGACTGCCGAGCACCTGGTCGACGCAGATTGCGATGCGGTCCTGACCGGACTTGGACAGCAACATCGGCATCTGCATGCTGCCCGCCGCCTTTGCCGTCGGAAGATCGAGCAGAGTACCGAGATCGTAAATCTTGTGCCGGTTGCCGGCATAATTGAATTCCGGCGAGTCCAATCGCAGTTTCTCATCCAGCTCTTCGCGGCCGATCCGGCCGACACCATCGACCGAGGCAATCGGGATGGCGAACTGGCTTTCGCCGATTTTGACGAATACGGCTTTGGTCACCGCCAGATTCAACGGCAGGCGAATGATGAACTCGGTACCGCGGCCAAGGGTGCTCTGGATGCCCAGACTGCCGTTGAGATTGCGGATTTCACTGCTGACCACGTCCATGCCGACGCCTCGACCGGCAAGTCGGGTCACCGTATCGACGGTTGAGAATCCGGTCTGGGTGATCAGCGCCAGTGCCTGGTCCTGGCTCAGCTCTTCATCGGCCTGGATCAGACCACGCTGGATCGCCTTGCTGCGGATTTGCGCAACATCGAGGCCGCGGCCGTCATCACGCACCGAAAGCACGACTTCCGTACCTTCCTGGGTCACATTGATGACCACGCTGCCGGATTCCGATTTTCCGGCACTGCGGCGCAGCTCCGGCAATTCGACGCCGTGGGCGACGGCATTGCGCAACAGATGTTCCAATGGCGCGGTCATGCGATCCAATACCGAGCGGTCCATTTCACCGTGGGCACCTTCGACACGCAGCTCGACCTGTTTGCCGCTGTCTTCAGCAGCTTGACGCATGACGCGGCGCAGGCGCGGCAGCAGAGTTTCGAACGGCACCATGCGGGTACGCATGAGACCTTCCTGCAGTTCCGAGCTGACCCGCGACTGTTGCAACAGCAGGGTTTCATGGTGACGGGTCAGGTCATCAAGGGTGGCCTGCAGGTTGATCAGATCGTTCGAGGATTCGGCCAGCGAGCGTGACAGCTGCTGCTGGGTCGTGAACCGGTCGAGTTCGAGAGGATCGAAATCCTTGTTGCCTTGATCGGCTTCACGGATGTTACGGGCGGCGATCTGCGCTTCGGTTTCGATATCGAGACGGCGCAGCTGCTCGCGAAGGCGCGAGGTGGTCTGGTCGAGTTCGACCAGATTGGTCTTGAACTGACCGAGCTGCTGTTCGAGACGGGCGCGGTAAATGGCGACCTCACCGGCAAAATTGACCAATTGATCGAGCAAATCGGCACGGATGCGGACCACATCCTGCGGGGTGCGCAGGCCTTCATCGGTATCGAGATCCTGCAGATCGATCGGACCGGACAGCGGCTTGACGGCAGGTACGGCCTTGGTTTCGGCCGCCGGATGCGCTTCGATTGTGGCAATTTCGCCGCCGGCATCCAGCAACTGGATCAGTAACGTCGGCGATTCGGGCGTGACGCGCGCCTCCACCTGGTCCGCCATGCGATGCAGGGCATCGAGTGCTTTCTCGATGACACCGAGCTGTGCGGCACCGGGCACCACGCCCTGCTCGGCACTGGCATGGATGAAGCTTTCCAGACTGTGGCTGAGCTCGCCGATGCTGAACAGGCCGGCCATACGGGCGCCGCCTTTGAGGGTATGCAGATTGCGTTGCAGGCCGAGAAGCGGTTCTATGCCTTCTGCAGACTGTTTCAACTGCACCAGAAGGTTGTCGCTTTGGTCGAGCAGATCTTTGGCCTCCTCGGTGAAGATGTCCAACAATTCTTCATCGAGATCATGGGTATCCAATCGCTCCATTGCCGTACCCTGCCCTTCATCACCCGGGGTTTGCGCGGAGGCTTCGCCCATTATGGGTGCCGACGGCAATTCATGAGATTCCGGCACGGCAAGATCGGCAACGGATTGCAGCATTGCAGGCGCTGCAGCGTCGATGGCGGAAGCTTCCTTCGGCTTATAGTTCGGATCCGTCAAACGCTCAAGCTCTTCCAAACTCATGCCATACGCATCTGCTTCCGCTTTCTCGGCAGCGGCTTGTTCGGCAGTGGCTTGTTCGGCAGCAGCTTGTTCGGCAGCGGCTTGTTCGGCAGCGGCTTGCTCGGCAGCGGCTTGTTCGGCGGCGGCTTGTTCGGCGGCAGCTTGTTCGGCGGCAGCTTGTTCGGCGGCAGCTTGTTCGGCGGCAGCTTGTTCGGCGGCGGCTTGTTCGGCG
>CAJAPA010000164.1 GCA_903942465.1 uncultured Gammaproteobacteria bacterium | reverse complement strand
CCGGCGCCGAGCGCCCCATAGCAATGGGTCATCCAGGTCTGTTTGCGGTCGGTGGCGGCCGGAAAGCCGTGCATGAAGCCGGCCTGTTTCGACCAGCCTTCGCGGTCCTTGACCGGATGGAATACGGATTTGTCGAAACCCGTGAGCGCGAATTCGGCCGGCAGTTTCGCCTTTGCCGTGCCGATGGGTTTCGCTTTGGCCGGATCTTCGGCCGGATCGCCCCACTGCACCACGAAGTTGTCGTGCGAGCGGTTGATGGACAGTCCGTTCCAGTAGCCTTCACGCGCCAGGGTTTTGATGTTGCCGACATGTTCCGGCGCGAACTGCGGTGCTAACTCGATCAGAACCCGACCGCCGGCGATGTCCATGACCAGCAGGTTGTCCGGGTCGGGCGTGCGCCAGTCGGCGGCAGTGCTGGCATCGAGGATTTCCTGCATGGTCTTGCCCTTGGCCGCAGCCGAGAGTTGTGTTGTGGCGAGCAGGAGGGCGAGGCAGAGCATGGTGCGTATCGGATTTTTCATGATGGACTCACAGGCGTTCAAGAGCGGAAACCGGGCTGTCACAGGCCGGACTCAGGTAGCAGTGGCTGCCCAGGGCGGTCAGCCCGATGCTGTCGAAGAGCTTACGGTATTGCGCGCGGCTACGTGGGATGAAGCCTTTGAAGTCGCCGGTGATGGCATCCTCGCGGCAGAACACATCGATGTAGGCCACACCGCAACAAAGCTCGGGAAAGCCTTCCAGTCCGCGTTTCAGTTCAGCGCCCGGAACATAGTGCAGCACATCGGCGCAGATCAGCAGATCGGCCGGCGGTCCGATACGCAGCTGCTGCATCTGGCCGAAACCGGCCAGGGCGATGTTCCGGCTGCGCCCAAAACGGCGGACCACATATTCGCTGGCATCCACGCCCTGGTAATGCAGGCCGGGCCGGAATTTCAGCAGGTGTTTGCGCCATGGGGCCTCACCGCAGCCGATATCCAGAACCGAGCGGATGGGACGGCCCAGATGCAGTTCGGCCACGGACACGGCCACCGCCACTTTACGCGCGAGGGCTTTGTCATCAGCGGCATGTTTACCCCGGTACCAGCGGTCGAAGTAGGCCTGATCATAGGCTTTAGGTTTGGGTTTCAACATCCAGTTTCTCCATTAACACATTGATTACTATACGCCATTACCGGATTTTACAGGTCATGACTTCCGGCCTATGGTGTATTACGAACTTAATGATAGTATTTACTTAATCCTGTTATGGAGCGCGTCATGAGTGATGTTGAAAACCTGGTCAAGAAATTTCAAAAGGAACTGAGTGCCGGTACCGTTTCGTTCCTGCTCTTGGCGCAATTGGCCAAAGCCGAGGAACCCCTGTATGGCTATCAGATTGCCAAGCAGTTGGAGTCAGCCGGCGAGGGGGTATTGGCCGGCAAACAGAGTGCCCTTTACCCGGTGCTGCGCAACCTCGATGGCGCCGGTCTGCTGCAAAGTGAAGTGGAGCCTTCGGTGGCCGGGCCGCCGCGTCGCTATTACCGCATTACCGATTTCGGCCGGGAAGTCTTCAGCGCCTGGCGCGCGACCTGGCAGAACACCCAATCCCTGGTTAACACCGTGCTGGAAGGAGCACCGCAATGAACGCCTATACCCCGAAAACGATTGCCCAGTACCTGGACATGCTGAAGGATGCCCTGAAAGGCGCCGATGCGGCTCTGGTCCAGGACGCACTGTACGATGCCGAGGAATATCTGCGTTCGGAACTGGCGGCCAATCCGGCGGTTTCCGAAGCCGAATTGTTGGCACAGATTGCCGGCAGCTATGGTGATCCCGAGGAAGTGGCGGACATCTACCGCAATACCGAGGTCACCGTACAGAAAGCACTGGCCGCGCCGAAAAAAGCCGTACCGTCTACACCGGTCAAAGGTTTCTTCGCGGTGGCGCTCGATCCGCACACCTATGGCGCCTTGTTTTACATGCTGCTTAGCCTGGCCACCGGTATTTTCTATTTCACCTGGGTGAGTGCCGGTTTAAGCATGAGCCTGGGCCTGATGATTCTGATCATCGGTATTCCGTTCTTCATCCTGTTCATGGCCTCGGTGTACGCCATCTCGCTGGTGGAAGGCCGGCTGGTGGAAACTCTGCTTGGCGAGCGCATGCCACGGCGCCCGCTTTACCAGGCCAAAGACCGCACTTGGATGGATCGTATCAAAGGTCTGTTCACCGATGCGCGGACCTGGTTGAGCCTGATGTACATGGTGCTGATGCTGCCGCTTGGAACGATCTACTTCACGCTGGCGGTGACCTTGCTGGCCCTGAGTGTCGGCTTTGTGGTCGGGCCGGTCCTGTGGTGGCTGGAGAAAGCAGGATGGCTGGATTTTCATGGCCACGTGCACTTCGGCACGGGCAGTTTCGATCCGGCGCTTGCCGCACCGTTCATGTTCGTCGGCGGCATCGTGTTGTTGTTCACCAGTCTGCATGTCGTCCGGTTCATCGGCCGCTGGCATGGCCGCTTCGCCAAACACATGCTGGTTCCTTCCGGTTCGGATTGACCGCTTGAATGCAGACAAGAAAAAGGGCGGAGATTCTCCGCCCTTTTTTCACTCAGTTAAAACCATCAATGCATGTTCTGGTAAACGCCGATGGCGCTGAGCACGAACAGGCCGATGAAAGCGAGGAAGCTGAGCAGGAAGCCACCGCTGCGCGCCGAAGCGGCTTTGTTGTAACCGAGCACGTACCAGATCCGGCCGACCACCCAGGCTGCGCCGAGCCAGTGGGCCCACAGCATGAAGCCGGTCAGCGAGGCGATCCACAGCACCGGCAGGAACATGACGGTCTGTTCAACGGTATTCATGTGCGCGCGGTAGGCACATTCGAACTGTTCGTGGCCGCTGCAAGCCGGGGCTTTGATGCCATATTTGCCGCGCGCGCGGCCAACCAGGCCCATGGCTACGAAAAGGACGAGGACGTTGAGCAGGGTGATGAAGGCGGCACTGAGGATGGCGTTATCCATGGGGTATTCCTGAAAGGGTGGTTCCGCGATGATAGACGCTTCCAGCCGGAATGCCAACTCAGACCGCGCTGCCGGTGGCATGGCCAGAGGCCCAGGCCCATTGGAAATTGTAGCCGCCCAGATGACCGGTCACATCCAGCACCTCGCCGATGAAATACAGACCCGGCTGATGCTTCGATTCGAAGCTGCTTGAAGACACGCCCTCGGTATCCACGCCGCCGAGGGTGACTTCCGCGGTGCGGTAGCCTTCGGTGCCGCTGGGGGTGATGCGCCAATGCTGCAGGGCGTAGGCAATGTCCCGGAGCTCGGCATGTTTGTATTGATTCACCGGTTTGTTGCTGAAAAAAACCGTGCACAGCAGCTGCGCCAGCCGTTTTGGCAGCCATTCCGCCAGCACCGTTTTGAGCTCGGCTTTATGGCCTTGTTGCTGCAGTGCCAGAAGTTCCGTACCGGCGTCGCGGCCCGGCAGCAGATCGATTTCGATGGCTTCGCCGAGATTCCAATACGAGGAAATCTGCAGGATGGCCGGGCCGCTCAGGCCGCGGTGGGTGAACAGCAGGGCGTTGCGGAATTCGGTACCGCCGGCCCGTACCGCCACCGGCAAAGCCAGGCCGGCAAGCTCGGCATACTGTTCAAGCGGCTTGCCGCTGAGCGTGAACGGCACCAGACCAGCCCGTGTTTCAATCAGGGCATGCCCGAACTGCCGGGCAATGCTGTAGCCCAATCCGCTGGCGCCCATGCTGGGAATCGACAGGCCACCGGAGGCGACGACCAGTTTTTCGGCGCGGTAGATTCCTTGGGCGGTTTCGACTTCGAATCGGTCGCCAGCGAACCGAATCGAACTGATGGCTATGCCAGTAGCGATATGCACTCCGGCCCAATCACATTCATCCAGCAGCAGTTTTACGATCTGTTTCGAGGAGTCGTCGCAGAACAGTTGGCCGAGTTCCTTCTCATGGTAGGCAATGCCGTGGCGCTCCACCAGATCAATGAAATCGGCAGGCCGGTAGCGGGCCAAGGCCGATTTGCAGAAGTGCGGATTACGCGAAAGGAAATTTCCCGGACCAGTACCGGTATTGGTGAAGTTGCAGCGGCCGCCGCCTGACATCAATATCTTCTTGCCACAGCGTTTGCTGCCTTCCAGTACCGTGACCGCCTTACCGCGGTATGCGGCAGTGGCGGCACACATCAGGCCGGCGGCACCGCCGCCGATGACCAGCACCTGCGAATCACGGGCGCCGGAAATCATGGATCAATCCGTGAACTTGTTTTTCTTTTTGCCCTGGCGGAACTCGAAGAACGATTCGTTCTTGCGTTTGACCTTGCCGACGGTATCCGGTTTTTCACGGGTATCCGGGCGGCGAGGTGGGCGCGGTTTCTTCGGCGCGGTATCCGGAGCGGTACCGTCCTTGGTGATGCGTAGTTGCTGGCCGGCACACCAGACCGTCTTCAGGTGCTTGAGGATGTCTTTCGGCATGCCTTCCGGCAGGTCGACGATGCTGTAATCATCGAAGATCTCGATGCGGCCCATGTGCTTGGCATCCAGTCCGGCTTCGTTGGCGATGGCGCCGACGATGTTGCCCGGCTTGACACCGTGCTCATAGCCGACTTCAATCCGGTAGGATTCCATGCCGGCCTCGGCATCGCGGGGTGCACGTTCTTTCTTTTCACGGAACGGGCGTTCCGGACGTTCGCCGCGGTTTTCACGTTCAAAGCGGGGTTCGCGGGCAGGACGCTTGTCGCGGCCCTCGCGTACTTCGAATTCCTTGGCTTTGCGTTCTTCGCGCTTCGGCGGTTCCAACAGCAAGGGCACATCGCCACGCGCCATTTTGGCCAATGCTGCCGCGATTTCGATGGCCGGTACGTTCAGGGCCTGTTCGTAATCCTCGACCAATTTCCGGAACAGGGTCAGATCGGACGATTCCAGGGTCTCGGTGATCTGTTGTTTGAACTTGTCCATGCGGACTTCGTTGATGGTCGCCACGCTCGGCAGTTCCATGTTTTCGATCGGCTGATTGGTCGCACGTTCGATGGCGCGCAGCATGCCGCGTTCGCGCGGCGCGATGAACAAAATGGCTTCACCGCTGCGGCCGGCGCGGCCGGTACGGCCGATACGGTGCACATAGCTTTCGGTGTCGTACGGCACATCGTAGTTGATGACATGGCTGATGCGATCGACATCGAGCCCGCGCGCGGCTACGTCGGTGGCGACCAGAATATCGATGCTGCCGTCTTTCAGCTGGCCGATGGTGCGTTCGCGCTGGGCTTGGTTGATGTCGCCATTGATGGCGACGGCCGAGAAACCCCGTGCCAGCAATTTCTGCGCCAGTTCATCGGTGGCCAGCTTGGTGCGCGCGAAGATGATCATGCCGTCGAAGGGTTCGACTTCCAGAATCCGGGTCAGGGCATCGAGTTTGTGCAGACCGGAGACCTGCCAGCAGCGCTGGCGGATGTTGTCGGCGGTACGGGTTTTGGCCTCGATCTGGATTTCAACCGGGGATTTCAGGTACTTCTGCGCGATGCGTTTGATGGCGGTCGGCATGGTGGCCGAAAACAGCGCAACCTGACGGGTTTCCGGTGATTTGCGGATGATGGTTTCGACATCGTCGATGAAGCCCATGCGCAGCATTTCGTCGGCTTCGTCCAGCACCAGCGTCTTGAGTTCCGACAGATCCAGCGAATTCTTCTCGAGATGGTCGATCACCCGGCCCGGGGTACCGACCACGACATGCACGCCGCGACGCAAGGCTGACAGCTGAGGTCCGTAGCTCTGGCCGCCGTAAATCGGCAGCACATGGAAGTGGGGAAGATTTTCAGCGTATTTCTGGAAGGCTTCTGCCACCTGGATGGCCAGTTCGCGGGTCGGTGCCAGCACCAGCACCTGCGGCTTTCCGGCCTTCAGATCGAGGCCGCTGAGCAAGGGCAGGGCGAAGGCCGCGGTTTTGCCGGTACCGGTCTGTGCCTGGCCGAGCACGTCGCGTCCGTTCATGATGTGCGGAATCATCGCAGCCTGGATCGGCGAGGGGGTTTCATAGCCCAGTGCAATCAGGGTTTTGAGAATGGGTTCAGGCAAGCCCATGTCACGGAAGGTGGTGGCGGCGCTGTCGGCGGGTTTCGAAGTCATAGGAGGGTATCGGCTCTGGGCGCAGGCGCGTGGCCTGGAAAGGTTGTATAGTTTACTCCCATACGCAAATCCTTGCTTGAACAAGCATTTATCTTCATTTGGAGTTCTCCCGCCATGCTTTATCCGCTCCTCAAATCCGCCCACCTGCTGTTCGTCATGGCCTGGGTTGCCGCCGTGTTCTATCTGCCGCGTTTGTTGATCAATTTTGCCGAATCACCCGGACAGCCGGAGGTTCAGTCCCGCCTGTTGCTGATGGCGCGCCGCCTGTATCTGTTTGGCCATGTCATGTTCGGCCTGGCGCTGCTGTTCGGTATCGGTCTGATGCACTTCGCCGGTCTCGGCGGCTGGCTGCACGCCAAGCTGCTGCTGGTCGCTATTCTGTTTGTCTATTTCATCCTGTGCTACAAGCGCCTGCAGGCCACTCAGCAAGGCAAAGCTTTGCTGTCGCCGCGCACCCTACGCATTCTCAATGAAGTGCCGGTGTTCCTGCTGTTTGCCGTGATCTTTCTGGTGATCGCCAAGCCGTTTTAAGGAATCAGCACCAGTTTGCCGACGGTTTTGCCGGACTCGATGTCGGCCTGAGCTTTCGCGGCATCGGCCAGCGGGTATTCCGTGACCGGTGGCGCGACTAGCTGACCGTTTTCAAACAAGCTGATAAGCTCCAGCATGCCGCTGCGCAACAGCCCGGCATGCTCGGACAGAAAGCTCAGATTGGCGGCCAGCACGCTTTTGTTGCTCTGGGTCATGTTAAGTGGATTGAAACGCGGCGTGCGCAGCCAGTCCCAGGCCATTTTCAACCAGTTGAGCCGTCCATCGTGTGGCAGCATGCTGGCGAATCCGTAAATGCACAGTTTTCCCATCGGTGCGAGATGGGCATAGCTCTGCGCCAGCGTGGACACGCCATTGGCATCGAACACGGCCTGGAAACATTTCGGCGCCAAACGCTTGGCCTCCGTCCACAGATCCTGGGTGGATTTATCGATGGCATCGGTAGCCCCCATGGCCAGTGCGGCACTGCGTTTGTGCGCGGAACCCACCACTCCGATTACGCGGCAATCGTGCAGACGGCCCAGCTGGCATAGCGCAGAGCCGACGCCGCCGGCGGCGGAATGGACCAGCCAGACATCGCCGGGCTTCGGCAGCACTTGCTCGCGCACCATGAACCAAGCGGTCAGAAATACGGTGGGCAGGGCCGCTGCCTGGGCGTGGCTGAGATTGACCGGCTTGCGGAACACGCGGTCGGACTTCAGCACGATATGCGAGCAGTAGCCGCCGAACAGGGTCAGCGCCAGAACCTCATCGCCAACGGCATGATCGCTCACCTTCGTACCGATGGCGGTGACGACGCCCGAGAGTTCGAAGCCGGGCGTAATCGGGTAGCCGTGCAGCTCCTTGGCGGATGCATACAAGCCCATGCGGATGATGCCGTCGGCGTAATTCACGCCGCAGGCTTTCACGGTAATCAGTACTTCGTCATCGCCGATGGCGGGCAAAGGTGCTTCGATGAGCTTGAGGGCATCATAGCCGCCGGGACGGTCAATCTGTATCTTTCGGAGGATGTCGGTCACGGGTTCGGTTCCTTGCAGGATGTGTCTACAGTAAACCGGCCGCATTCTTGATGCCACAAAAAAAGCCGCCTTGCGGCGGCTTTTTTCGGTACAGCATCGAATCAGCGTTGCGGCGAACGCTGACGGCCGCGCGGGTTACCGCCCGGACTGCTGCTTTTCGGTTTCTGCGAGGCCATGCCATGGCTCTTCAGATGGCCGGGCTGGGCCGGTTTGCGGCGCGGCGACTGATGGCCGGACGGCTTGCCGCGCGGCGGGGTCAGGTCCATGCGCATGGTCGTGGTCGGCTCGAAGCCGGGTTTCGGTTCCAGTGAGATGTCCTGTTTCAGCAGGCGGTTGACGGCACGCAGCAGGCCGCCTTCATCGGTGGCAACCAGCGATACGGCATCGCCGTTGGCGCCGGCACGGCCGGTACGGCCGATGCGGTGCACATAATCTTCCGCAACCATCGGCATGTCGAAGTTGATGACCAACGGCAGCAGCGGGATGTCGAGGCCGCGGGCGGCCACATCGGTGGCGCACAGCACGCGCACGTTTCCGGCCTTGAAGTCGGACAGGGCTTTCAGGCGCTGGCCTTGGCTCTTGTTGCCATGGATGGCGAGCGCGGGAATGCCGTCCTTGGTGATTTGTTCGGCGATGCGGTTGCACAGATGCTTGGTTTTCACGAACACCAGGATCTGTTCCTGGTAGCGCTCGCTCAGGATGTGCATCAGCAGTTCACGCTTCTTGCCCGGGTCGACCGGATGCGCGATGTGATTGACGGTATGCGCCACGGTGTTCTGCGAAGAAACCTGGACTTCGATCGGATTGCGCATGAACTGCAGCGCCAGCTGTTTGATCGGCGCATCGAAGGTAGCCGAGAACAGCAGGGTCTGCCGCTGTTTCGGCACCTGATTGAGGATTTTCTTGATCGCCGGCAGGAAGCCCATGTCGAGCATGCGGTCGGCTTCATCCAGAATCAGGGTTTCCACGCGGTGCAGCTGCGCGGTACCGCGTTCCAGATGGTCGATCAGGCGGCCGGGCGTGGCTACCAGAATGTCCAGGCCTTTGCCGAGCGCCATCATCTGCGGATTCATGCTGGCTCCGCCGTACATCACGGCGGTGCGTAGACGGATGTGCTTGCCGTATTCGCGGATACTGGCGTGCACCTGTACGGCCAGTTCACGCGTGGGTACCAGGATCAGGACGCGCGGTCCTTTGGCTTTCGGGTTCGGATGTTCGGCCAGACGCTGCAGAATCGGCAGCGTGAACGCTGCGGTTTTGCCGGTGCCGGTCTGGGCGCCGCCCAGCACGTCTTCACCATTGAGAATGGCGGGAATGGCTTGGCTTTGAATGGCGGTGGGTTCCGTGTAGCCCTTATCGGACAGCGCACGGACGAGCTCGGGCATCAGCCCAAGGGATTGAAATGGCATGTTGTAACTCCTGCGGGGGCAATGTCCCTAACACCACATTGCTTTCATTGCGCCCGGAGGCGCCTGAGAATGGGTTCGTGCGGAGTAAGTGCGTAAAGCACAGAGATTAGGAAACGAACCGTTTCTTTGTGCCGCTATTGTAGGCGCTTTGGCCCGATAAAGCGAATCGGTGCTGAATCGACCGTTCAGCCGGGCTCAATCGCCCAAGAGCACGCGCTTGGCGTCCACATAGTGTTTCTGCCAGTAAGGTGTATCGATGTTGTCCATGCGCACGGTGCCGCCGGAGCTCGGGGCATGCACGAAGCGGCGTTCCCCGACATAGATGCCGATATGGCTGACGCGGCCGCCGAGCGTATTGAAGTAAACCAGATCACCCGGGTACAGGCGGTCTTTTTCCACCCGTGGCGCATCGATGTCGATCAAGGCCGCCGTGGTGCGCGGCAATTTCAGGCCGGCGCTGTGCAGGAAAACATAATTGATCAAGCCCGAACAGTCAAAGCCGGACTCCGGGGAGTTGCCGCCATAGCGGTAGGGCGTTCCGACCAGGCCGATAGCCTGGAACAGGACATCATTGGCCGCCGCTTTGAGGTTGCCGGGCAGAACGGTGTCTTCCTCGCCGAGGCCGGTCACTTCCGGCTGTTCGCCGCCGCGGCTGCGTTCCGGCCCGCTGGCACAGGCGCTCAGGAGCGCGGCCAGCAGCAGTAAAACGGTGATTTTTGTGGATTTTACTGGCATTCCGGCGCGTTCAATCGGATAATAGTCCGCTTGATTGTGCCCGATACGGGCATTTCCGTCACCTCTCCCGATCTGGATGCGTTATGTCGATTGAAAAAAACTCCGTGGTTACCTTTCATTACACCGTTGCCGAAACCGGCAAAGAGCCGCTGGAAAGCTCGAAAGACGGCAATGCGCTGACGGTTCTGGTCGGCCATGGCGCCATCATCCCGGGTCTGGAAGAGGTCCTGATCGGCAAACAGGCCGGCGATAAGGTCGAAGCGACGGTCAGCCCGGATCAGGCCTACGGCGAGCGCCGTGACGGCATGACCCAGCGCATTCCGAAGAAACTGTTCAAGAACGCCAAACTGGTCAATGGCCAGCAGGTCGTACTGCCGACTGAAATGGGTCCGCGCGCGATGACCATCCTGAAAGTCGGCATGACCACGGTCGACGTCGATCTCAACCATCCTATGGCCGGAAAGTCGCTTGACTTCACGGTCGAGATCCTCGATGTCCGCGCCGCAACCGAAGAAGAAATCGCGCATGGCCACGTGCACGGCGAAGGCGGCGTGCAGCATTGATGCGGTACTTCCGGCCTATGGCCTGAAAGGATCGCAGCGGTTACCCTGAACAAAATTGGGAGCCGCTATGACCAGCACCGAGCAAGAATTCCGCCCCATCGGCGGCCCTGATCGCATCGACATGCTTGATGCCATTCGGGGCGTTGCCTTATTCGGTATCCTGCTGATGAATCTCGAGGCCTTCAATGGCCCGATTCTGCAGGCGATGACCGGTATCAATCCGTCATTGCACGGTGCCGACCGCCTTGCCGATGCGTTCATCTATATCTTCGTGCAGGGTAAGTTCTGGACCTTGTTTTCGCTGCTGTTCGGCATCGGATTCGCCATCATGCATGACAGCGCCGCCCGAAGCGGCGGTGATTTCCGCCGCATTTACAAGCGCCGCCTGTGGGCGTTGCTGGCCATCGGTGCCGCGCATGGCATCCTGATCTGGGAAGGCGACATCCTGTTCACCTACGCAGTGGCCGGATTCGTCCTTCTTTGGCGCATGAAAGGCGATGCGCCGCCGCGCCTTTCACGCATCCTGATGGTGTATTGCGCACCGCTGGCCTTGTTGGCTTTCGCAGGCGCCATGGCCGGAAACCATGATGACGGCGCTGATATTGCCAAAATGATGGCCGAAGAAATCCGCTATCAAGGCCACAGCACTTATCTGATGACCCTGCAGTGGCGCGCCGGCTATTTTCTCCAGAGCATCAGCAATCTGGTCATTCTTCTGCCGATGGCGACGGCCATGTTCGCCCTTGGCGTGCGGCTTCACCGTCTGGGCTGGTCCCGGCCGGCAATGTCAGCGGATGACGGCGGCGGCCGCGCAGCGCTGTACTGCTATCTTACCGGTCTGGCTCTGATGGCCGTGAGCCTCGCCATTTCACCCGATGTTTCGCCGATCCGGATCGATGCCGTTTTCGCGGCCGTTAACATCCTCAACATGTTGGCTGGGCTATTCATGTGCCTTGGCATGTTTTTCGGATTGCGTTGGCTGTGGGCGCGCCCCGTTTTCCGGAAGCGTCTGGCCCTTCTGGCGCCGCTCGGACGCATGGCGCTGAGCAACTACCTTGGCCAGTCTTTGGTCTGCACCCTGATTTTCTGCGGCTATGGCTTGGGCTATTTCCAGCAGTTGCCGCGCGCTTGGCATATTCCATTTGCCCTTGCCCTGATTGCGCTGCAGACGCTGTTCAGCACCTGGTGGCTGAGCCGTTTCAGCATGGGGCCTGCCGAATACCTCTGGCGCTGGCTGACTTACGGGAAACGTCCGAAGTTTGTATCATAGGGGCAGTCCATCTCGTGCCCGTCCATGAACCCCAGCAATGACGATGTTTTGATTCTCGGTGGCGGTGTCATCGGCTTGAGCTGTGCGCTGTTTCTGCTCGAGCAGGGCCGATCCGTGCGGATTCTTGAAAAAAACACGGTGGGCGGCGCCACCTCGCATGGTAACTGCGGCACCATCACCCCAAGCCATGCCCCGCCGCTGGCAGCGCCCGGCATGATCGGCAAGGCCCTGAAATACATGGCGCAGGCCGATGCGCCGTTTTACATCAAGCCTTCGACCGATCGCTCATTGCTTGAATGGCTTCTGCGCTTTTCATTGCGTTGCAACGCGCGTGACCAGCACCGTTCTGCATTGGCCAAAGCCGCATTGCTGAACGCCTCGCGAACGCTGCTGGAAGAGGTCATCACCCGGCACGGTCTTGACTGCGGATTCGAGACCACCGGTGAGATGTATGTCTGCAGAACCCAGGAGGGTCTGGATGCATTGGCTCAGGAGATGCCGTTGTTGGCCGAATGCGGCGTTGTATCCGAACTGTTGGATGCCGATACGCTGGCGGCACGTGAACCGGCACTGCTACCCGGCATGGCCGGCGGCATTTATTTTCCCAATGACGCCCACTTCCGGCCGGATGCCTACTGCGCAGCACTGGCGCAAACCGTCAGAGCTTTAGGTGGAATCATCGAGGAACACTGTGAGGTGCTGTCGCTGGCCGCTGATGGCGATCGCATCACCCATGTGGAAACTGCCTCAGGCCGACGGCAGGGCGCACAGGTCTTGGTCGCGTTGGCGGCCTGGTCGCCGGCGATGCTGCGCAGCCTTGATCTGGCGCTTCCCGTGCAGCCCGGAAAGGGCTATTCCATTTCCTACAGTTTGCCGCCGCTGGTTCCGAAAACGCCGTTGGTGTTGACCGAGCGCAGCGTGTGCGTGACCTCCTGGGCCGACGGTTACCGGCTGGGCAGCACCATGGAATTCGCCGGTTTCGACGACACGCTGAATGCCAAGCGGCTCGACGCGCTTGAACGCGGTGCCCGCGAATATCTGCGCGAGCCGGTCGGCGCCGAAGTCGTATCCCGCTGGTTCGGTTGGCGGCCGATGACCTATGACGATCTACCGATTCTTGGCATATCGCCCAAGCACCGCAATCTGTTTCTGGCCACCGGGCACGGCATGCTGGGCATGAGCATGAGCGCCATCACCGGGCAGCTCATGGCCTCACAGATGACGGGAAAGACGCCGGCCATCGATCTGACGCCCTATTCGGCGGCGCGTTTCTGATGCATACCTTTGAATTGCATCGCGGTTCCGTTCCGTTGCTGGTGAGTCTGCCGCATAACGGCACCGATATTCCCGAGGACATCCGCGCGCAAATGGTGGATGAGGCGCAATCCGCTCCCGATACCGACTGGCATGTCGATAAACTGTATGATTTCGCCTTGGCACTCGGTGCCTCGGTTTTGAAGCCGCGTTATTCGCGTTATGTCATCGATCTCAATCGTCCGCCGGATGATACATCCTTGTATCCCGGGCAAAACACCACCGGTCTGTGCCCGACCCTGGCGTTTTCGGGCCGTCCGATTTACCGGGACGGAAAATCACCCGATGCCGAAGCCATCGTGCAGCGCCGTGCGCAGTATTGGCTGCCGTATCACACGGCGCTGCAGGCGGAATTGCACCGGCTCAAACAGCAGCACGGGCGTGCGCTGCTGTGGGAAGGTCATTCCATCCGCCCGGAGCTGCCGTTTCTGTTCGAAGGGCGCTTGCCGGACTTCAATCTCGGTACCGCCGAGGGGCGCAGTTTCCCCGACTCCGGACTGCGTGCCGTGGAAGCGGTGTTGGCTGCGCAGTCCGACTACAGTTGGGTCAGCAATGGCCGCTTCAAGGGTGGTTACATCACCCGTCATTACGCAGCTCCGGAGGCCGGCATCCATGCCTTCCAGCTGGAGCTGGCGCAGAGCGCCTATCTCGATGAAACGATGACGGCGTTCGACGCGGTCAAGGCCGCTCCGGTCCAAGCCCTGATTGCCCGGATGATGGTCGTGGCTCTGGACTTGCCGACCTGAGGGATTCGCGTTAGGGTGGGGCGTCACTCAGCCTCAGGGGAGCGTGCAATGAAGAATTCCGATCCGAAACCAAGGCATATGCATTTTGCCAGCATTGGCCAGCGTCTGGGCTCGCTGGCAACATTCGCCATCTTCCTGTATCTGGTTTATTTGGCCGTAAACGGGCGTTTCGATACCGAAATCACCCGCTTCGCAGCCTGGCTCGAACACCTGTTCAGCTGAATCAAAGTTCCAGCGAGGCCAGATCGCCCTTGGTTTCCAGCCAGTGCTTGCGGTCTGGCGCCCGTTTCTTGGCCAGCAGCATGTCCATCAGCGCATCGGTTTCCTTCACATCATCGATGGTCAGTTGCACAAGTCGGCGGGTGTCCGGGTGCACGGTGGATTCGCGCAGCTGGGCCGGGTTCATTTCACCCAGACCCTTGAAGCGCGTGACGCTGAGCTGACCCTTGATTTTTTCCTTCTCGATGCGGTCGAGCAGGATGCGCTTTTCCTCTTCATCCAGCGCATAGAACACCTGCTTGCCGACATCGATGCGGAACAGCGGCGGCATCGCCACGAAAATGTGCCCGGCATTGACCAACGCCGGAAAATGCTTGAGGAATAGGGCGGAAAGCAGGGTAGCGATGTGCAAACCGTCGGAGTCGGCGTCAGCCAGGATGATAACTTTGCCGTAACGCAGGCCTTCGATGTTCTGCACGCCCGGATCGCAGCCGATGGCTACCGCCAGATCATGCACTTCATTGGAGGCCAAGACACCCGAACTGGCGACTTCCCAGGTATTCAGGATTTTGCCGCGCAGCGGCAGGATGGCCTGGAATTCCTTGTTGCGGGCTTGTTTGGCCGAGCCGCCGGCGGAATCGCCCTCGACCAGGAACAGTTCGGTGCGCGAGAGATCCTGCGAGATGCAATCGGCCAGCTTGCCGGGCAGGGCAGGGCCCTGGGTAATTTTCTTGCGGACCACCTGCTTTTCGGTCTTCAGACGCGCCGAGGCACGTTCGATGGCCAGCATGGCGATAGCGGTTCCGGCTTCAACATGCTGGTTCAGCCAGAGCGAAAAGGCGTCATGCACAGCCGATTCGATGAAAGCCGCGGCCTGCCGTGAACTCAGACGCTCCTTGGTCTGGCCACTGAACTGCGGATCGGTGAGTTTCAGGCTCAGCACGTAGCTGACCCGATCCCAGACGTCTTCCGGTGCCAACTTGACGCCGCGCGGCAACAGGTTGCGGAAATCGCAGAACTCGCGCAGCGCATCGGTCAAGCCGGAGCGCAGCCCATTCACATGCGTGCCGCCCTGCGCGGTCGGAATCAGGTTGACGTAACTTTCCTGCACCAGCTCGCCTTCCGGCAGCCAGGCCAAGGCCCAGTCGACCACTTCGCTTTCCTTGCTCAGATGGCCGCCGAACAGTTCCGCCGGTAACAGTTCCCGGTCGGACAGTTCGCCGAGCAGATAATCGCTCAGACCGTTCTCATAGAACCACTGGCTGCGTTCACCGCTGGCTTCGTCAAACAGGGAAACATTCAGGCCCGGACACAGCACGGCCTTGGCACGCAGCAGATGGCGCAGCGCCTTGACCGCGAATTTGTTGGTATCGAAATATTTGCCGTCCGGCCAGAACCGGACCCGGGTTCCCGAGTTGCGCTTGCCGACGGTGCCGACCGTTTCCAGCGGTGAACTGCGGAAACCGTCCTGGAATTGCATGCGGTATTCATTGCCGTCGCGCTTGATGCCCACTTCCACTTTCTTCGACAGGGCATTGACCACGGACACGCCGACGCCATGCAGACCGCCGGAGAAGGTGTAATTTTTCCCGCTGAATTTACCGCCGGCGTGCAGGCGGGTCAGGATCAGTTCGACGCCGGGGATGCCTTCGTCCGGGTGGATGTCAACCGGCATGCCGCGTCCGTCATCGATGACCTCGCAGCTGCCATCGGAGAAAAGGGTCACCTCGATCGATTTGGCATGGCCGGCCAAGGCTTCGTCGATGGCGTTGTCGATGACTTCCTGCGCCAGATGGTTCGGGCGGGTGGTGTCGGTATACATGCCCGGACGGCGTTTGACCGGATCCAGGCCGGAGAGGACTTCAATGTCGGCGGCGTTATAGCGGGTATTCATGGCTCTCGGGGGCGGTGCGGGAGCATTCAGGATG
>CAJAPA010000163.1 GCA_903942465.1 uncultured Gammaproteobacteria bacterium | reverse complement strand
TGCGCCTTGGTTTCCGCGGACGATCGGATGATGCTGGTCTGCAAGGCAGCCAAGGCCATCAGGCCGAAACCGAGCACAACCACGGCAATCAAGACCTCGATCATGCTGAAGCCGCGCGATTTCCTGTTCATCTTGGTGCTGTTCATGTCGGTATCCTCAGAAACCTTCGGTGGCATCGAGCCAGCTGCCCGGCACGCGGGCGAACTTGGCGTTGGAAGGCAGGGTGTTCGGGTCGGAGTTGACGGCGGTGTTGTCGTAAATGATGTCGATGGTGCCGGCGATATCGATATTGCCCTCCACAACCAGCGATCCAATGATTTTGGAATTGCCGACGCCTTTGAACACGGCCGAATTATTATTGCTGCGCACGAACAGCAAACCGAAGAAATCCGTATTGTTGACCTTGGCCTCGCCTTCCAGCACGACGATGGCCGGGTTGTTCGGCGAACCGACCTGGCCCGGAAGATCACAGGTGCCTTTGATGTAATAAAGTCCCGATGCAGCAGCACCCAAGGTATTCAATGCGGCGCACGTGACAACCTGCGCACCCAGCTCTTCTTCAAGCACATAAGACGCGCAGTTGGTCGCCCCGCCGGTGCCGCAATTGGTATTGACGGTGTTTGCCCCTTCATTGACGACAAGGCCCGAGTTGAAAACCCATTCAAACAGGGAGTCATCGGTGCTATCGCTCAAGTCACTTTTGTTATTACCGGCGCAATCCAGCCCCGGAAAGAAGGTGACATCCGGGAGCGTCCCTTGGCCGCCATCAATATCCAGAATGTCAATACCTTCTTTTTTGGTTCCCGCGGAATGGCCCGAGAGGAAATTGTTCTCCGAACCGCTGATGGCCGGACAGCCACAGGCATTATTTGCCGTGACACAGGTTGTTTTCAACGCAGAGAGCGGATTGCCCTGGAGGTATTCGCCGACTTGGCAGGAAGAAAAGCTGCCCACGCCACCGTTACTGGTTCCACAACCAGTGGCCGGGCCGCTGATGCCCACATCGTTCGGCGACCAGATCGAGGCCGGTACGCCGTAGCCGCCGGCATTGGGATTGGTGACGATCTGGGCATTACCCAAACCCTTGACGAACCCAGAGCCGATGACCGGAACGGATGATGACTGGCTAGCGTCGGTATAGGAGGCCCAAGTCTCTTTGATGATGGCGGTGCTGCCTTCATTGGTCAGGGTGGCCTGGGAAATGAAGGTGATGGCCACGCGGTTGCCCTTGGCAGGATTCAGAGTGCAGGCCGGCGTAGCTAGTGAGGAGTCGATACGGCAGAGCACCGCCTGCACATTCACTACGGAGGGGAATGCCGCGGTTCCGCCGACATTACCGACCGCGCCGTAGGGCAGATAGGTTGTCGCCAGGCTTGCGCCGGTGCCGTCGGTGGTGAAAAACCACAGCTGGTTGCGACGCGTGGCATTCGGTTCGGCACGGCACGGATGCGGTCGGCCGCCGATGGTGGCGCTGTTGCTGACGCCATTGCAGCTGACCCAGCCATTACCGCCGGCCGTGGTATCCAGCCAGCCGTTTGCTGCATTGCTGATGATCAGGGCGCGGCTGGCTTTGATGTACTCGCCGGCCATGTTGATGCCGGTTTCCGCGGCCTGCTCGGCGATGCGCGCGCGGTTTTCATTGAGCGCGGTGCGCTGCTCGAAGAAACCGACACTGGTCGAGAAAAGCACGACCACGCTGAGAATCAACAGCAGCAGCATGGTGATGGCGAGGGTGGAAATGCCGCGTTGGCGGCGATGCCCGTTGAAGGAAGTCATAGTCATGTCCATAAATTTCTCTCAGGTTCCGGTCGGCGCCAGAGCGCAATTCGCCGAGGCTTCCAGGCAGTCGGCGCGTACTTTCACTCTGCTGCTGATGCCGCGGGTCACGGTGCCATCGGCCGACTGGCGCAATTGTCCGTCAAGACCGATGCCGATTTCGCGGATGGTCATCGGCGTGGAAGTGGCCGTACCGGCCTGGACGATGTAGCCGCTGGTGTCCAATGTGAAGCTGGTGATATTGATGACACGGGGATCGGTCAACGCACACCACCCGGAGGCGGTATTGCATGTCGCCGGATAATTGGTATAGGTCGGTGCGCCACCGGCACAGGTCGGCGTGAGCCCCGATGCGCTTTCGCCGATTTCGAGCACACCGACGGTCTGGCCATCGACGGTACGGAAAGCCAGACGCATGGCGCGGATTTCACCGCGTGCGCGCTCGACCGTTCCGGGCGTACCGCCGGTGCGGTCGTAGGCATAGATGACGCAGCCATCATTGGCGGTGCCGTCGCCGTCGGCATCGTCATCCACGAAAATGCGGGAAAAGGGGGAAATCACCAGGGCATTGAGGGTGGACGCCGCGGTATAGCGGTTCATGTTCTCGTCGTAACCGGCCCGGCGCAGTTCGCGGGACACGAAGTCCATGGAGTTCCGGAGCTCCTGGCTGAGGCGGGTGGACTGCACATATTCGGAATTGGCGGTCAGGCTGGAAAGCGTGAACGCCAGCACGGCCGACACCACGATCAGGCCGATGGCCAGTGAAATCATCAGTTCGACCAGACTGAAACCCCGTGATTGGCGTTGGTAAGCGATCATGGCGTCCTCAATTGCAGCGGCGGTTGGTGTATTGCGGCATTTTGGCACTGGCCGCGCTCGGCTCGCAGGCCACGGCGCGTCCGAACAGATCGATATTCACCCGCAGGCGGTAGTCGGTGCCGCCTGCCGGACTGGCCAACTCCCAATAACCGGCACTGGTTGGAATGGTCAGACCGCCGCGCTTGGGATCGATGATGACCACACCCTCGTCGCCGATCAGGTCATCGGGGGTTCCCAGATAGCGGATGCGCTTCCATTCGGCCTGATCGACCGGATAGCGACCGACATCGCAGAAATCGGCATTGGCGGGGTTGGTTTCGAAGCAATCGCATTGGGTGTCATCTGCAGGGTCATCAGTAACGGCAGCACCCATGCAGTAGTTGGCATTGTCGGTACCCATGGACACTTTGACCAGGGAATTGCGCTTGAGCGATTCAAAACGGGCATTGGCCCAGAAACTGACGATCTGGTCGGTCGCACCGCGCAGGGCACTGCGCTGGCGGAATTCGTTGAACGACGGCAAGGCCGCCATGAGGATGACGGACAGCACCCCAATGGTGACCATCAGCTCAATCAGGGAGAATCCCCGTATGGAAGGCTTGTTTTCGGACACGCTGAACTCCCCGCTCATGGCACAGCCTACTATGCCCCCTGACTTCGGGCATGGCAACGGACAAGCCGATGAACGGTGGGTTTTTCCGATGAGCGAAGCCGTCTGCATTGCATTCAGCGCCGGAAATTGGCATCCTTAGGACACATCCGGCGGGAGCAGCACATGCGCAGCAAAGGTTTTACCCTGATCGAGCTCTTGGTCACTCTGGCGATCGTCGGCATTCTGGCCATCATCGCCATTCCCAGTTTCACCGAACAGGTCGCAAAAAGCCGGCGCTCGGAAGCCGTGCGCGGCCTCGGCGATCTGCAGCTGCGGCAGGAACGCTGGCGGGCCAGCAACACCAGCTACGGGACCTACGCCAATCTGGGCAGCCCGACCGTTCCGAACTATACCTTGACCATCACGGGAGTATCCGCCACCGGTTATACGCTCACGGCCACACGCGCCGGTGCCCAGTCCGGCGACCGCTGCGGCAATTTCGTGCTCACCGTCGCCGCCGGCGTGTCCACCAAATCCCTGTCGGGCGGCAGCAACAGCAGCAACTGCAACTGGCCTTAACGGACCACCCGGTAACAGGGGTGATAGACCCCGGAGATTTTCATCCGGCGCTGTTCCACGAACGACTCCAGCAATTCATCCATGGCCTGCATGATGTCGGCGTCGCCGGAAATCGTGAACGGTCCATGCTGCTCGATGGCCTGCATGGCCGGTTCCTTGACATTGCCGGCCACGATGCCCGAAAACGCCCGGCGCAGATTGGCGGCCAATTCATGCAGGGGCTGGTCGCGGTGAAGCTTCAATGCCGCCATGGCCTCATGGGTCGGCTGGAACGGTTTCTGGAATTCCAGAGGCACATTGAGCGACCAGTTGAAGAAAAAGGAATCCTTTTCCCTGATGCGCTGCTCGCGCACCAGATGGATGCCGCGGCTCATCAGTTTGCCGACCCGCTCGGCATCGTCGACCACGATGGTGTAATGCGCGGCCGCGAGTTCGCCGAGGGTCAGCTTGATGAAGCGGTCGATGTGCTCGAAATACGCCGCCGAGGCACGCGGGCCGGTCAAGACCAGCGGCATGCGGATCTCGCTGTTGTCGGGATGCAGTAGCAGGCCGAGCAGATACAGAATCTCTTCGGCGGTACCTACACCGCCCGGAAAGGCGATGATGCCGTGCCCGAGCCGCACAAAGGCTTCCAGACGCTTTTCGATGTCCGGCATGATGACCAGCTCGTTGACGATCGGATTCGGCGATTCGGCGGCGATGATGCCCGGTTCGGTAATGCCGATATAGCGGTTGTGAATGCGGCGTTGTTTGGCGTGGGCGATGGTCGCGCCCTTCATCGGCCCTTTCATCGCGCCCGGCCCGCAGCCGGTACAGATGTCGAGTGCACGCAGACCCAGCTCGTAGCCGACTTTCTTGGTGTACATGTACTCATCGCGGCCGATGGAGTGGCCGCCCCAGCAGACCACCAGATTCGGGTCGGTGTTGGGATGTAGCACCGCGGCGTTGCGCAGGATTTCGAACACGGCGCTAGTGATGCCGGCATTGGTTTCCAGATTGAATTTGCCGCTGGTCCGGATTTCACTGGAGTTATAGGCGATGTCGCGCACCACGGTGAACAGCAGGTCGGCCACGCCACGGATGAGCGTGCCATCGACGAATGCCGTGGCCGGTGCATTTTTGAGGTCGAGGCGGATGCCGCGGTCGAGCTGCAGCACTTCGATGTCGAAATCCGGATAGCGCACCTGGGCCGCGCGCGGATCGTCGGATTCGGTGCCGGTGGTCAACACCGCCAACGCACAGCGGCGTAGGGTCTCATGCAGGCCGCCCTTGCTGATGTCGCGCAGACGGGTCAGCTCTTCGCGCGACAGCACGTCCATGCCGGAGGGAGAATCGTTGTAGCGGCGGTGCGGCGGGAAAATCTGGGTACTGATGGTGGGGCTTTCTTTGTTCATTGCAGTCGATTGTGGTGTGATGGCTTCAGGATAAGGCTTTGCGATGCATTAGGCAAAAAAAACCGGCCTTTCGGCCGGTTTTCAGGGATAAAGCGTGGATCAGAATTCGTACTTCAGGGTGACTTGCGCCGCCCACTGCGATTCGCCGGAGTTCTGGCGGGTGACGAAATCTTCGATGGTGCCGTTCACGCCGTAGACGTAACGGCCGCTGGCATCCAGACCCATGTAGTCGACGAAGCTGCGCGACAGGCCGCCGGCGGAGTTGAAGGCGATTTCATCGATATGGCCCCAATCCTTGTTCAGCAGGTTGCCGAAGTTCAGGATGTCGAAAATCAGCGTGGCCTTGTTGCCTTTGAAGAAGCCCGGCAGCTCCTGGCTGATGCGCACGTCGAAGGTGTTGGTCCACGGCGCGAACGAGGAGTTGCGGTCAACCGCGCCACCGGCAAAGTCGCTCAAGCCTTGGGCTTCAACAACCGACCAGAAGAAGGCTTCGGCTTGTGCAGCACTCACGCCGGTCGGGCCTTTGAACACCACCTCGCCCGAACCCGGAGCGGTCGGGATGTACATCAGGTCATTGACCGTGCCGTCACCGTTCAGGTCGTTGTTGTAGATCCAGCTGTACGGCTTGCCTTTGCGGCCTTCATAGAACACGCCGAAACGGGTCGCGTAGTCGCCGAAGAAGTTATGCTTCCAGTTCAAGGAACCGGTGAAACGGTCCTTGACCAGATAGGCCGAGTTGGCGGCCACTTCTTCGTTGGCGTTGAAGATGGAGACCGAGTTCCAGTTCGAGTTGGACACCGACGAGGTCAGCGGGCTGACTTCGGTGGCGTTGGTGGTGGTGAAGCCCAGGCTCCAATCCAGTTCTTCGAAAGCACGGCCCGAGAAGGCCACGGTGAAGGCACCGCCGCCACCTTTGCCAGTGCGTTCAGCCAACAGCACGTTGTTGAAACTGCGGTTGCTCAAGGCGCGGGTACGGGATTGCCCGGACGGGGCGCCGCAGGCACCGCTGGTGCTGGTGACCAGTGCGCCGGTACCGCTGTAGCTGTAGCAGCTGGCACTGTAGCCGACCGGATGATAGAACAGATCACGGCCATCATTGCCCTGGCGGGTGGCTTCACCCAGGTTCAGGTGCTTGTAGTAGATGCCGTCTTCAACGATGGTGCGCACGTATTCCAGCGACATGACCACGCCACCGGCGAGTTCTTTTTCGAAAGCCAGGTTGGCTTTCCAGACCGACGGCTGTTCCAGATCGGCCGAGAGGAAGTCGACGTTCGGCGCCGGCGGGCTGCCGGCGATACCCGGCTGGCTGCTCGGATCCGGGTCAAAGAAACCATCGGTGCGCGGGCAGGCCGAAGAACTGGTGCCCGAACAGCTGATGATGCCGGTGGTGACACCGGTGTTGGAGTACGGGTTGGACAGCCACACGTTGGCGGCCGCGCCCTCGAACAGACCGAAACCGCCGCGGACCTGCATCGGTTTTTCGCTGTCAAAAGTGTAGTTGAAGCCGACGCGCGGCTGGAACAGGCTGTTGCCGTCCAGCGTGTTGGTGTTGTCGTAACCGAAACCGCCGGTGGCGCGGGTGGTGGTGCCCGTACCCGGGGTGGTCTGGCCGGTGACAAAGCCGTTCACGGCATTCGCAGCGGCAGCGGCGTTGAATTCCGGGCTGACGCCCATGGATTTACGGTCAACGCGCACGCCGTAGGTCAGGGTCAAGTTGGTATTCACCGCCCAGGTGTCCTGCAGGAACAGGCCGAGGTTCTGGTAATCCCAGTTGGCGACGCCGTCGTTCAGATCATAGCCGTTGATGCCGACTTGCACGGAGTAGTTGGTCGGGCGGCCGCGGCTGAAGTTTTCCAGCATGGCGGCGGTGTACTGGGCGCGGGTGAGCGCACTGCAGCTGAAATTGCCCAAGCCGGTCAGGGTCGGATCGGCATAAACCACCGTGGCGCTGGCGTTGATGCAATCGAAGGTGTAGTTACCGCGGGTATCCTGCAGGAAGGCGTTGTAGACCTTATTGTCGTCATAGTCGAAGCCGAACTTCAGCTCGTGGTCGCCCATAAACCAGTTGGCACCACCGTAGTAGTTCCAGGTTTCGGTCGCCAGATCGTTGAAGTGGCGGCTACGCTCGGTACCGGCCAGCAGGCCGGCGGAGGTTGCGGTCACGCCCGGAACGGCACCCGAGAAGTTCAGGCGGATCGACGGCAGATTGGAGTTGTTGACCGGCTCACTGGCGTAATCGCGGTAAGACACCTTGAATTCGGTCGAGAAATTTTCGCTCCAATCGGAGAAGAACTGGCCGACCCAGGTTTCAATGCTCTTGGCCTGGGTGTACCAATGCGAGTCCAGGGACATGGCCAAACCGCCGCTGGTGAAGTTGCTCGGGTACAGCGGCTCGTCCTGCTCGGTTTTGCTCCAACGCAGGCTGGCGCGGTGATTGTCACCGATGTTGGCATCCAACTTGATCAGCGCATCCTTGACCTTCAGTTCGGCGGCGGCGGCATCGGCGCTGCCGATATCGATACCCCACACGTTGGAGGCGATGTTCTGGGCGGCAGTGATGTCGGCATTGGTGATTGGCACATTGAAGCGGTCGCTACCGGCCGGACCGGCGGCCGGACCGCCACGGGTACTGGTCAGCTCTTCATAAGCGGCGAAGAAGAACAGGTTGTCCTTGATGATCGGACCGCCCAGGGTGAATCCCTTGGTTTCTTCTTTGAAATCCGGCGGATCGGAATAGGTATCGGTGCTGCGGCTGTAGCGGTCACCGGCCATGGAATCCGAACGGTACACGTAGGACAGCGAACCATGGAAATCGTTGGTACCGGACTTGGTCACGGCGTTGATGTTGGCGCCGGTGTAACCCTTCTGGGTCACGTCGTAATTGGAGATGTTGATCTGCACCGATTCAATGGCATCGATCGAAATCGGCTGTTTGGCGGTCGGCAGGTTGTTGGCTTCCAGACCGAAGGTGTCATTGGTCGCGACCGAGTCGATGGTGACCGAGTTGAAGCGGGAGTTCTGACCGCCGACCGAGATTTCACCGCGTTCCTTGTCGGTCTGCGACAGGCGCGGATCGAGACGGGCGTAATCCTGCAGATTACGCTGGATCGATGCGAAGGACTTCAGCTGTTCCGGGCTGATGTTGGTGCCGGCACCCATGTTGGTGGCGCTGAACACTTCCGAGCCGGCGGCAACGCCGGTCACAGTCACCGAATCCAGAACCTTCTGGCCCAGCGAAGCGTCGAGCGCTTTGGTTTCGGCCAGCTGCAGATAGACGTTATCGCGGGTTTCGGTGACGCCGTCTTTGGTGATGGTGACGGTGTACGGACCACCAACGCGCAGACCGCGCGAGGAGTAACGACCTTCGGCATCGGTGACGGCCGAGCTGACGGAACCGGATTGGTTGTGCTTGATCGACACCGTGGCGCCGGCGACCGGTTTGCCATCGGTGCTGGTGATGCGGCCGCCGATGGCGGACGAGGTGTTCTGCGCCATGACCGGTGCGGTCAGTGCGACCGCAAGCGCCATGGAGAGCTGCGAAATCCGGATGCGTTTCGATGAATTCATGATGTTGGGACCTGTTGTGAGGTTTGGGGAGTCGAACGGTGCTGCCTGAAAAGGGTGAAGCCCAGCTGAACCACGGCGAAATTTTACCACCGAACGTTAATTTTATGTATGTTTGATGACGGAAATGTGACTTAGGCCGGGCTGTTCAGGTAGGCTCGGATTCCGTCCATGAGCATCTGGACCGAAATGGCCACCAGCAGCATGCCCATGAGGCGCTCCAGGGCCACCAAAACGCGGGTTCCGAGGATTTTGTAGAGGTAGGTGGACGAAAACAGGATGACCGCGGTGCCAAACCAGGCGATGGCCAGAGCCATGGTCCAATCCCCCATCCGGCTTGGGTCTTGGCTGCCGAACAGCATCACGGCGGCCATGCCGGAGGGACCGGCCACCAAAGGGATGGCCATCGGCACGATGAAGGGCTCGCCGACCTCGCCGTCCCCGAACATGCCCTCCGGACTGGGGAAGATCATTTTCAGGCCAATCAGGAACAGAATGATGCCGCCGGCAATGGACACCGACTCCTGGCGCAGATGCATGGCCTCCAGCACATATTTGCCGCCCCACAGGAAGGCGAGCAGCACGAAAAAGGCAATCAGCAACTCGCGGATCAGCACGATACGCTGACGATGTTTGGGCAAGGGCTTGAGCAGGCTCAGAAAAACCGGGATGTTGCCCAAAGGATCCATGATCAGAAACAGCAACAGGGCGGCGGATACCATCTCCATCGGTCAACTCCATTCTGGCCGCAGGATCCGACCGCGGTGGCTGGCTCCTTCGGCGGACAGCAGATAGACACAGGCCGGCGCATAGATGCCGGGCTCGGGACAATCGGTGGCGGCCTCTTCGACATAGGCCCGTGCCCGGATGCTGGTCCGCATCGGACCGGGCTGCAAGGCACTCACGCGGACGGGGCCGTCATCGGTTTCATCGTGCAAGATGCCTACCAGGCCTTCGAGGCCGGCTTTGGCGATGCCATAGGCCCCCCAATAGGCCTTGTTGACGCGCTCCCGGTTCTCGGTCACGAACACCACGGCGGCATCTTCGGCGCGGCGCAGCGCCGGCATGCAGGCCTGGGTCAACAGCCATGGAGCAGTCAGATTGACATGGATCTGGGTGACGAACTCTTCCGGATCGGTGGACTCCAGCGGGCGCAGGCCGGAAAAGTCGGCGGCGCAATGCAGAATGCCGTTCAGACCCCCGAGTTCGGCACAGATTTTGTCGGCCATGGCTTCGTAGTCGGCCGGATCGGCACCGCGCATATCCAGCGGATACAGGGCCGGCTCCGGACCCAGCTTGCCGACGGCGTCATAGACGCGGTTGAGTTTGGGGATTTTTTTGCCGAGCAGTACCACGGTGGCACCGGCAACGGCAGCCGCCTTGGCCGCCGCCTCACCGAGACCGCCGTACGCGCCGGTGACCAGAACGACCCGGCCGACCAGACTGTTCGGCGCCGGCACCGGCAATGCCATCATGCGGCTTTCTGGGCCTCGGCGACCATGGTGGCCAGATCGCCGCTTTCGTAAAGTTCCATGGTGATATCGCAGCCGCCGACCAGTTCGCCGTTGATGAACAATTGCGGGAAAGTCGGCCAATCGGAATAACGCGGCAGGTTGGCGCGGATTTCCGGCTCTTCCAGCACATTCACGGTATGCATCTGGGCACCGACGGCTTTCAGCGCCTGCACAGTGCGCGAGGAGAAACCGCACATCGGGAACTGTGGCGTGCCTTTCATGAACAGCACAATCGGCGCGCTGGTGATTTCGGCTTTGATACGGTCGTTGATCGGACTATTCGGCATTTGACGCTCCAGACGGATTGGGGGAACACATCACTTTCACTTCCAAGGTAGAATTATAAAGCTTATTCCCCCCTTACGCCCGCCGGAGATTTCCCCCATGGCCATTGAATTGCCTGCCCTGCCCTACGACCGCACCGCACTGGAACCGCATATTTCCGCGGAAACCATTGATTACCATTATTCCAAGCATCACCAGACCTACGTCACCAATCTGAACAACCTGATTGCCGGTACCGAGTTCGAAAGCGCCGATCTGGAAACCATCGTGCGCAAATCACAAGGCGGCCTGTTCAACAACGCCGCCCAGGTCTGGAACCATACGTTTTACTGGAACTGCCTGAAGCCCAACGGCGGCGGCGCCCCGACCGGCAAACTGGCCGAGGCCATCGATGCCGCCTTCGGCAGCTTTGATGCCTTCAAAGCCGAATTCACCAAAACCGCCATCGGCACCTTCGGTTCCGGTTGGGCCTGGCTGGTGCAGCGCGCCGACGGCAGTCTGGCGCTGGTCAGCACCTCCAATGCCGCCACCCCGCTGACCGGCACCGACAAACCGCTGCTGACCTGCGATGTCTGGGAACACGCCTATTACGTGGATTACCGCAACGCCCGCCCGAAATACGTGGAAGCGTTCTGGAATCTGGTGAACTGGGATTTCGTTTCGGCTCAGATGGCCTGAATCCGCTCATTCCGGCATTAAAAAAACGCGCCTTCGGGCGCGTTTTTCTTTGGCGCATGCAACGACTGCGTTAACGCAGCCGGGGTAAAACCTGACTCACTTGCTGCAGTCGGTCCAGCGCCCCGCCGACACGGGCTAAGGCGTCTGCCAAGGCCGCGGCTGTGTCTTCCCGCAAGGTGGCATGACCGACCTTGCGGCCTGCACGCGGTGATTTCCCGTAATCATGCCAATGCCCGCCGGATTCATTCAAGACGGGTCCCGCTTCCGGCATAGCGCCGATCCAGTTCAGCATGCAGCTGACACCGACCGAATGCGTGCTGCCGAGCGGCAGACCGAGCACGGCCCGCAGATGGTTCTGGAACTGCGAAGTTTCCGCGCCCTCGATGGTCCAGTGCCCGGAGTTGTGAACACGCGGCGCCATTTCATTGGCCATCAAGCGGCCATCGCACAGGAACAGTTCAAGCGCGAATACACCGACATAATCCAGAGCTTCCGCCACTTTGCGGGCGCAGGCAATCGCCTCGGCCTCGAAGGCGGCGGTGTCGGTGGCCGGGGCCAGGCTGGCGGAAAGCACGCCTTGTTCATGCCAGTTTTCGGTCAAGGCCCAATGCCGGAATTCGCCGTCGCGGCCACGCACGGCGACCACCGAAATCTCACGCTGGAACGGAACAAAAGCTTCAAGAATCAGACCGACGGTCAAGGTCTGCGCGCCGAGGGCGGTCCAGGCCGCAGCGATGTCGGCTTCGGTCTTGATGCGGTACTGACCCTTGCCGTCATAGCCGAGGCGTCGGGTCTTCAAAATGCAGGGCATGCCGATTTGGGCAATGGCCGACTGAAGATTCTCAAAGTCGGTAATATCGCGGAATTCGGGAACGCCGATGCCGAGTTCACGGAACAGATTCTTTTCCGCAAGCCGGTCCTGCGATACCGCCAGCGCGTTCGGATTCGGAAAAACCGCGACTTTACTGCTTAGCCAATGCGCGCTCTCGGCCGGTACGTTTTCGAAATCGAAGGTGGCGACATCCACTTTGCCGGCGAACTCCGCGAGAATGCTTTCGTCACGGTAATCGCCGACCAGCATCGGCGCGAACTGTCCGGCGCAGGCATCAGCGACATTATCGAGCAGCAGAAAGCGCAGGCCCAGCGGCGCGCCGGAAATGGCCATCATCCGGGCCAATTGCCCGCCGCCGAGAATACCGACCGTGGTCATCGGCGCGGATCGTCCGCCGCCATCACTGCTTCGGTCTGCTCCCGACGGAAGGCGGCCAGCCTGGCGGCGACATCAGGGAAATCATGGGCCAGCATGGCGGCGGCGAACAGGCCGGCATTGGCGGCACCGGCGTTGCCGATGGCGAAGGTTGCAACCGGGATACCGGCCGGCATCTGCGCAATCGACAGCAGGGAATCCATGCCGCTGAGGGCCTTGCTCTGCACCGGAACGCCCAGCACCGGCACGGCGGTTTTGGCGGCCAACATGCCCGGCAGATGGGCGGCACCGCCGGCACCGGCGATGATCACCCGCAGGCCACGTGCGGCGGCCTGTTCGGCGTAGGTAAAAAGGACGTCGGGAGTACGGTGCGCGGAAACCACCCTGACTTCATGGGGGATGCCGAAGCTTTCGAGATGCTTGACCGCATGCTGCATGGTTTCCCAATCGCTGCGGGAGCCCATGACGACGCCGACCAGTACCGGATTTGAATCAGCCATAGCGCTAACCCCATCTAAAGGCGTATTCTATGCGGATATCGGCAAAAACTCCACGGTCATGGACAAAAAACTGCTCGACATCCTGTGCTGCCCGGCCAGCAAACAATCCCTGCTCCTGCTGTCCTCGGACCAGCTTGATCGCATGAATGCGGCCATCACCGCCGGCAAAGCCGTGCAGCTCGACGGCCAAGCGGTCAACAAGCCGATGAAGGAAGCGCTGATCACCCGAGACGGCAAACTGCTGTACCGCATCGATGACGGCATTCCGGTGCTGCTGGCCGAAGAAGCCATCGCCGCCGCCTCCATCGACGGCCTCGCTGCCTAAGCATGGCCGTGCGGGAAACGCCGGACACCGCCACGGTTGCTGCCGATGCCGCACGCAGCCTGGCTGAGGACATTCAAACCGGCGATGTCACCGCCGCACTCCTTGAAAACGATCCGGAGTCCGGCTATGTCATCGTCAAGGAAGCCGCGGTTGTCTGCGGCCGGCCCTGGTTCGATGCCTGCTTCCGCCAACTCGACCCCGAGATCGGGATCGAGTGGCTGGTGGATGAGGGGCAATCCGTCAACACCGGCACGGTGGTGGTGCGCTTCCGCGGCAAGGCACGCGCCCTGGTCGGCGCTGAACGCAGCGCGCTGAACTTCCTGCAGACCCTGTCGGCCACCGCCACCCAGACCGCGGCTTTCGCCCAGGCGCTCGCCGGCAGCCGGACGCGGGTTCTGGATACCCGGAAAACCCTGCCCGGACTGCGCCTTGCACAGAAATACGCGGTGCGCGTCGGCGGCGGCTTGAATCACCGGATGGGTCTTTACGATGCGGTCATGTTGAAGGAAAACCACATCATCGCCGAAGGATCGATTACCGCTGCGGTCAAAAAGGCACGTAGCCTGTATCCGGACATTCCGGTGATCGTGGAAGTCGAAAATCTCACCGAACTGCGCGAAGCGCTGGGTACCGACTGCACGCGGATTCTCATTGATGACTTCAATGATGACGACATGTTCGCCGCGGTGCGCATCGCCGATGGCCGCAAGCCGCTGGAAGTGTCGGGCAGCGTGAGCATGGAGCGCCTCACGGTGATTCGCGAATCCGGGGTGGATTTCATTTCAGTCGGCGCCATCACCAAGAATATCCGTGCCATCGATTTTTCGATGCGTTTGGGAAATCCGCCGTGACCGCAATCATTCTGATGCTGCTGGCCTTTCCGGCCGTGTTGTTCTGGTCATCCGGGCGGGCGGCGGCCGAACAGGCCGGGCATTTCGGGCGCCAGCTGTGCATACGCGCCGGCGTGCAATGGCTCGATCAGAGCGTGCATCAGGTCAAACTCGGTATCCAGCGCGACGACAGCGGCAGATTGCGCTGGAAGCGGATTTACCAATACGAATACTCGCATGACGGCCACGACCGTTATGCCGCCACCATCACTTTGATCGGCGGCCGTGCAGTATCGTGGGTCGAGCCGGTGGCGAAATCGCCGGATCCGTTTACTTGACGATCCGCAGGTGACCGCCCTTGCCGGGGGCCGGTGGCTTTGGCGGGTCATCGGGATCGGCATCGCCGGATTCCGGATCGGGCTCATAGGCCTCCAATCCTTCGTCTTCGCCGTCGTTCTCATCGGCCGGCAGCATCATGCCCTGCCCGGTTTCCTGGGCGTAGATCGCCAGTACTGCGGCAACCGGCACATACAGGAACTGGCTGACACCGCCGAAACGGGCCTTGAAGGTGAGCGCTTCATTGCCGAGCTCGAGGGATTCCACGGCGCGCATGGCGATGTTCAGCACCACTTTGCCGTCCTTGACGGTCGAAGCCGGCACCATCACGTCGGGCTGGGTGGCGTCGACCAGGATATAGGGGGTCAGATTGTTATCGTTGATCCACTCATAAAGCGCCCGCAACAGATACGGGCGGTTCGAGGTCATGGCGGCGGATCCGGACATCAGCTGAAGGCGAGATCGCGCAGGACCTTCTCTTCGGGGGTCATGCTGCGCATGAACGCCGGATTGCGGAAAATACGCAGGCCGTAATCCTCCACGCATTTGGCGTCTTTCGGCAGCTGGATGCCCAGCGCCGGCAAGCGCCAAATGATGGGGGTAATCGCGCAGTCAACCAGACTCATTTCATTGCCGAAGAAGAATTTGTTGCTTTTGAAGAACGGCAAGGACTCCAGAATCAGTTCTTTCAGGCGTTTACGGGCAGGCTCCACGTTCTTTCCGCCGGCCATGATGGCCTGGACCTGCGGCACCCAGTCCTGCTCAACCTGGCGCACGGCGATGCGATGCATGGCACGGAAAATCGGTTCTGCCGGCATCAGCGCCGGATGCGGATAGCGCTCGTCGAGATATTCGGAAATCACGTTGGAAATGTAGATGGCGTTGTCGCGCTCGACCAAGGTCGGCACCGAATGGTAATGCGGGGCCAGCATCAGCAGATCTTCGGGCGGGTTGGCGGTATCGACCGAAATCAGGTCATAGGTGATGCCTTTGGCCGCCATGACCATCCGGACCTTATGGCAGACCACACAGTTTTTAGCCGAATACAGGGTTAAGGTATTGCGCGAACGAGGGGTTGTGGCCATTCCTTGTACCTATCTTGTCTGAAGTTGAGCGGCTGTTTTTTCTGATTTATGCCACTTTCCTTAACATGGCGAATTTCGCCGATTTTTGCAAGCCTTTCATGAAAAAAGGCCGCTAAGCGGCCTTTTTTTCCAGCAAAATCCGACAATTAGTGGACGTCGGTCCAGTATTCCTGTTTCAGGAAGTAGGCCAAAAGGGTGAACAGGGCCAGGAACAACACGGCCCAGACGCCGATTGACTCGCGCTTGAGGGCCGAGGGCTCGCCGACATAGGCCAGAAAGGCGGTCAGGTCACGGGCGACCTGGTCGTACTCTTCCGGGCTCAGGCTACCTTTCTTGTGTTCCGGAATGCTGTAGCCGGTGATGCACTGGCCGAAGGCTTCACCTTTCGGGCAATGACCGTCTTTGTGCTTGGGTTCGGTCAAAACGTGCTGGCTGCCCTGAAGTTCCCACAGCACATGCGGCATGGACGCGCCCGGGAACACGGCATTGTTCCAGCCCATCGGGCGCGACTCGTCGACATAGAAGTTCTTCATGTAGTTGTAGACCCAGTCGGCGCCTTCCGCTTTACGGCGGGCAATCAGACTCAGATCCGGCGGCGCTTTGCCGAACCAGGCGGCCGCCTGTTTCGGATCAAGGCCGGTATTCATGGACTCACCGAATTTGGCGTCGGTGAACATCAGGTTCTTGGTCACTTCCTCTTCGGTCAGACCGAGATCCTCGGCCATGCGCGAGTAGCGCATGTAACCGAGCGAATGGCAGGCCGAGCAGTAGCTCATGTACAGGGCGGCACCGCGCTGCAGTGAACCTTTGTTGCCCAGATCGACCTGAGCCGATTCCATCTCGATACCGGCACCGGCGGCCGACACATTGCCGGCGGCGAGTGCCGCTGCGGCGACGAGAGCACGGAGAATAATGGCGGTCTTAGTCATGATCGGGCACCCGGGCTGGCACTTCTTTGGTCTGGCCCATGGCCGACCAAATTGGCATGGTTAAAAAGAATGCGAAATAGAATAAGGTCAGGATGCGTGCGGTCCAGGTCTGCAAAGTGCTGCCGGCCTGCATACCGAGGTAGGCCAATACCACGAAGGCGATCACGAACAGGGTAATCAGCACCTTGTGCAGGGTCGGACGGTAGCGGATGGACTTGACCTTGCAGCGATCGAACCAAGGCAGACCGAACAGGATGAGCACCGCACCACCCATGACCATCACACCGGCCAGCTTGTCGGGCACGGCACGCAGCATGGCGTAGAACGGGGTGAAGTACCAGACCGGCTTGATGTGCGCCGGGGTGACCATCGGATCGGCCGGAATGAAGTTGTCATACTCCAGGAACAGGCCGCCGAAGGTCGGCGCGAAGAACAGGATGAAGGCGGCGATGGTCAGGAAGAATGCGGCGCCGAACAGATCCTTGACCGTGTAGTACGGGTGGAACGGAATGCCGTCTTTCGGCTTGCCGTTTTCGTCCTTCACTTTCTTGATGTCGACGCCTTCCGGGTTGTTCGAGCCGACTTCATGCAGGGCGCCGAGGTGCAGCACCACCAGCAGCAGGATCACCAGCGGCAGCGCGATGACGTGCAGGGCGAAAAAGCGGTTGATGGTGGCATCGGAGACCAGGTAATCGCCACGGATCCACTCGGTCAGTTCCGGCCCGATGATCGGCACGGCACCGAACAGATTGATGATCACCTGCGCGCCCCAGTAGGACATCTGGCCCCAGGGCAGCACGTAACCCAGGAAGGCTTCCGCCATCAGGGTCAGGAAGATCAGCATACCGAGGATCCAAACCAGTTCGCGTGGCTTTTGATAGGATCCGTAAAGCATGGCGCGGAACATGTGCAGATAGACCACCACGAAGAACAAGGAGGCGCCGGTCGAGTGCATGTAGCGGATCAGCCAGCCGCCCTCGACGTCGCGCATGATGTATTCGACCGAGGCGAAGGCTTCGGCCGCGCTCGGCTTGAAGTTCATGGTCAGGAAAATGCCGGTGACGATCTGGTTGACCAGCACCAGCATGGCCAGCGAGCCGAAGTAGTACCAAAGATTGAAGTTCTTCGGCGCATAGTATTCGGACATGTGCTTCTTGTAGGCCGGCATCAGGCCCGGCGTGCGCTCGTTGACCCAGGCGGTGACGCTGGAGACGGTACGTTCGATGACGCTCATCAGACGGCTCCTTCAGGGGCGACGCCGATTACGATGGTGCTGTCATCGGTGTAGTGATAGGGCGGAATTTCGAGATTGGACGGTGCCGGGACGCCTTGATAGACGCGGCCGGCCAGATCGAAGCGGGACTGATGGCAGGGGCAATAGAAGCCACCCTTCCAGTCGGCATCGAAGGGCTGCGGCAGCATTTCCGGCACATAGCTCGGCGAGCAGCCCAAGTGGGTGCAGATACCGACGATGACGGCGATGTTTTCCTTGCCCTTGATGGTCCGGGCCTCGTTCTTGGCGAAGGCCGGGGTCTGATCGATGTTGTCCGATTTCGGATCGCGCAGATTGCCGTCCAGGGTTTTCAGCGTAGCCAACTGCTCGGGGGTGCGCTTGAACACCCAGACCGGCTTGCCGCGCCACTGCTGGATGATGCGCATGCCCGGCTCGTTGTCGATTTTGCTGATATTGACGGTGACCGGGGCGCCGGCGGTCTGGGCGCGGGCCGAGGGTTTGAAGGAGGTAACGAACGGTACGGCGGCGAAACCGGCACCGATGGCACCGACCACAGCCGTGGTGGTGGTCAGGAAACGGCGACGGCCGGTATTGACTTCGTGGTTAGCCATTCGGCTCTCCAAATCAGTGAAATGAAAGGAACTGGCCCGGACTGCTCCGGACTTATCGGCATATTGTAATAGATTAAGCCCCTGTTCAACAACGCCTGAACGGGCTCAGCCGGATTTCAGGGCTTTCCGGTAGCGATCGGCCAGTTGCCCGACCCGGACCACGTAATTCCGGGTTTCTTTGTAAGGCGGAACGCCTTTGAAGCGGTCCACGGCACCCTCGCCGGCGTTGTAGGCGGCGGAGGCCAGGGTCAGGTCGTTTTGATAGCGTTTGAGCAGAAAGGCCAGGTACTGCACGCCGCCATCAATATTCTGTGCCGGATCGAAGGCATCGCGGACGCCGAAACGCTTGGCCGTGGCCGGAATCAGCTGCATCAGGCCTTGGGCATTCTTGGGCGACACCACATGCGGGCGGTAGGCCGACTCGGCATGGATGATGGCACGCACGATGGCCTCTTCGACGCCGTAACGCTGGCTGGCGGCCTTGATTTCGGCGGCATAGGCCTGGGTATTGAGCCGGACATTGCCGAAGTTGACCGTCGTGCCCGCAGTACAGGCATAGCAGGCGGCAATCGAAAAAATCGGATATTCGGTGCGCTTGACCTGGACGTTGGCCACGCCTTTGGGGCGGGTACTGGCGAAATGCTTGACGCCGTTGGCATCGACCCAGACATAGGACGTGGAATAGCCCATGCGCAGGAATTTGGCTTCGCCGGCGGTCTTGGCTGCAGCCGTCTGCGCGGAGGCCTCCCCGGTGGCCGGCTTGGGCGCCGTGAATGAGGTCTTCTCGTGGTTGTAACTGACCGTCTTGCAGGACGCTCCGGGGATTTTCTTCTGCACGAACTGCGGAACGCCATCGGCCCCTTCGCAACGGTATATCTCGCCGGCTTTGACAGCCGGCGAGAGAACCAGAAGCAACACAATGATGCGGACCGGCAAAATGATGGCACTTCCCCTGAAACGATGCAGTTATCCTAGGGAATTTAACACAGCACGGTTCAAAGATTGAACCGGACCTCGACCAGCGCCTCGCCGCCGACGGGCTGCCCTTGTACCCGACGCGGATTGATTTTCCATTTCCTCACGCCGGCCAAGGCGGCACGGTCCAGGGCTTTGTCGCGACTGCCTTGGTAAATCCGCGTTGCGGTGACGGTACCGGCCGCATCATAGCTGGCCAGCACAATCACGGTTCCCGTAATGCCGCCGCGGATGGCTGCCGGCGGATAAGCGATGGGGTATTGCGCCCGGGTACTGGCGTCAACATCTCCACCGGCCGCATTGCCGATGGTGTCATCGTGCGGTGGAGCATCTTCCGGCACATAGACATCGCCCGGCAGCGGCTGGTCGGTAGTAGCGGGTGAACTGTCACTTTTCGGAACGGGGGCTGTCACAGGCCGGACCGGCGCGGCCGTGACCGGCGCCAAGGGTTTCGGCGGCACCGGCAAAAGGGGAATGGGCTTGGGTTTTTCCGGCTCCGTGAAAATGATTTCAGTGACGGTCTGCCGCGTGTTAGTGGACTCGGGAAGGCTGACCGGCACCAACAACAGACCGAAGGCCAGAATATGGATGGCCAATGTGGCACTGATGGCGGCGATGCGTGCCGGACTCAGTTGTTCCCAGACAGTTACGGATGGACGCAGGCTCGTATCCATGACTCCTCCTGATGCGGGTGGGCTCGATTCATCCTAGAACCGACACTGCGGGGAAAGCCAGCCACCAGGTGACTTTGGTTTATCCGCGATTCACGCACCGGGAACGGCTGCTTCGGCCCAGTCTTGTTACAATGGGCGCCCCTCCCGACCGGAATAAGCGCCATGACCGGGAAATCCCCCGCCAAGAAGCTGTACATCAAAACCCACGGCTGCCAGATGAACGAGTACGACTCGGACAAAATGGCGGACGTACTCAATGCCGGCCACGGCTTGGAACTGACCCAGGACGAAAACGAGGCCGACGTCATCCTGATCAACACCTGCTCCATCCGTGAAAAAGCGCAGGAGAAGGTTTTCTCCCAGCTCGGCCGCTGGCGCGAACTGAAAGCCCGCAACCCGGATCTGGTCATCGGCGTCGGCGGCTGCGTGGCCTCGCAGGAAGGCGAAGCCATCCTCAAGCGCGCACCCTATGTCGATCTGGTGTTCGGCCCACAGACCCTGCACCGCCTGCCGGAAATGATCGATGCCAAACGCGGCAGCGGGAAACCGCAGGTCGATATCAGCTTCCCGGAAATCGAGAAATTCGACCATCTGCCGAAACCGCGCGCCGAAGGCCCGACCGCTTTCGTGTCGATCATGGAAGGCTGCTCGAAATACTGCAGTTTCTGCGTGGTGCCTTATACCCGCGGCGAAGAGGTTTCACGACCGTTCGACGATGTGCTGCTTGAAGTCATGCAGTTGGCGCAACAGGGCGTGCGCGAGGTCAACCTGCTTGGCCAGAACGTCAATGCCTACCGTGGCGCCATCGACGGCAGCGACGAAACCGCGGATCTGGCTCTGCTGATCCGCGCCATCGCGCAGATCGAGGCCATCGGACGCATCCGCTACACCACCTCGCACCCGCTGGAGTTTTCGGATGCACTGATCGAGGCGCACCGCGACGTCGACAAGCTGGCGTCCTATTTGCATCTGCCGGTGCAATCGGGTTCGGATCGGATTCTCAGCGCGATGAAGCGCAACCATACCGCGCTGGAATACAAAGCCAAGATCCGCAAATTGAAAGCCGCCAAACCGGGCATCGCGATCAGTTCCGATTTCATCGTCGGCTTTCCCGGCGAGTCCGAGCGCGATTTCGAGGCCACGATGAAACTGATCGATGATGTCGGTTTCGACCAGAGCTTTTCCTTCATCTACTCCAAGCGCCCGGGCACCCCCGCGGCCAATCTTCCGGACGAAGTGTCCGAGTCGGTCAAAAGCGAACGCCTGCGCCGCCTGCAGGATGCCATCAACAAAAACGCGTATGTCATTTCCGAGGCCATGATTGGTACTGTGCAGCGGGTGCTGGTGGAACGGCCGAGCACGCGCAATGCCGATGAACTGACCGGCCGTACGGAAAACATGCGCTACGTGAATTTCGAAGGCCATCCGCGTCTGATTGGCCAGTTCGTCGATATCCGCATCACCGAAGTCCGCGTCAATACCCTGCGTGGCGAGGTGCTGACGGCATGACCCGCGGACCGGTGCAATGCGATGTCGGTGTCAGCTACGGCATGTCCCGCAAGGGCGTGCCGGCACCGGTCAGCTTCAAACGCTGGGCCCAGGCCGCCTGCCAAGGCCGCATTAAACGCGCCGATATCGCCATCCGCATTGTCGATGCGCCGGAAGGCCGTCGCCTGAACCATCACTACCGCGGCAAGGATTACGCCACCAATGTGCTGAGCTTTCCGGCCGAGCTGCCGGCGGGCGTGCAGTTGCCCCTGCTCGGCGATTTGGTCATCTGCGCACCGGTGGTGGCCAAAGAAGCCGCGGAACAGGGGAAATTCCTTGCGGCGCACTACGCCCACCTGACAGTGCACGGCGTCCTGCATCTGTTGGGCTTGGATCATGAGAATCCGCGTGAGGCCGATGCCATGGAAGCCATCGAGCGCGGCATTCTGGCCGATCTCGGATTCACCGACCCTTACCTGGTTGACTGA
>CAJAPA010000162.1 GCA_903942465.1 uncultured Gammaproteobacteria bacterium | reverse complement strand
GGGTGATGTTTCGGTCACCGCCACCTCGCAGTACGGCGGCGCCTACGCCGAAGGTATCTTCTCCAACGCCAACAGCGCCTGGATCACCACCGCCATCGGCTCGTCGCTCACCACCTCCGCCACCGGCGACGATTGGGCGAATACCACCGGCTTGAATGCCCGTGCCAACGAGGGCAATGCCAATGTCTACAACGAAGGTCTGATCTCGGTTTCCGCCAACAGCACCGGTTACGGTGATGCGCGCGCCACCGGCATCCGTGCCTACGCCGATGAAGGCGATGCCAACGTGTTCAACTCGGCCGCCATCACCGCCACAGCAGCTGCTGCCTACAGCAACTGGTACAGCAGCGCCCGCGGCATTGAAGCCGACAGCGACTACGGCGATGTGACCGTGACCAATACGGCCACCGGCACCCTGACCGTCACCGCGCAGGATTATGCCGGCGGTATCGATGCGTTCAGCGATTACGGCGACGTCACCGTCTCCAATGCCGCCGCCATGACCATAACGTCTTCCACCGGCAATGCCTCCGGCATCCGGGCGGAAACCGATCTGGAAAACGGCAATGTCTACGGTAACTACAGCGACAGCCATGTCACGGTCACCAACAGCGGCAACATCACAGTGTCCGGTTACTGGGATTCGGAAGGCATCCAGGTGCGCAGTGAGGACTACGGTGACATCACCGTGACCAACACCGCCACCGGCCGCCTCGGCGTGACCTCGTCCTACGGCACGGCCTTTGGCATCAACGCCTATGCCGATGGCGCCGGTGATATCGTGATCAGCAACGCCGGTGCCATCACCGCCACCGGCCGGGATGGCGATGCCTACGGCATCAGCGCCGAAACCGATAATGACAATGGCTACGGAACCATCGGCGGCTTCATCACCATCAACACCGCGGCCGGCAGCAGCATCACCGCCACCGCCAGCGGCGATTACGGCGATGCTTACGGCATCTACGCCCGCGTCGAGGAAGACGATGGCGGCATCATCATCACCAATGCCGGTGCGATTACCGCGACCGCCAACGGCTATGACGGCAGTGCCTACGGTGTCTATGCCAACATCCAAGATTACGGCGACATCACCATCACCAATACCGCCAACATTACCGTCAACGCCAATGGCGATTACGGCGATGCGGTCGGTATCCGGGCCGATGTCGATTTCGGCGGCGATATCAGCATCAGCAACTCCGCCAGCATCGTGGCCAACGCTGGCGACTTCGGCTTCTCGGCCGGCATTTACAGCATCAACTTCGATGGCAGCGAAACCACCATCAGCAATACCGGCAGCATCAAGGCCACCGGTGACTATGCCTGGGCCATCTACCACTACGGTACCGATGTCGACATCAGCAACAGCAGCGCCGGTAAGATCTTCGGCGTGATTGCGACCGACTACGGCAACGACACCTTCACCAACAACGGCAAGTGGTACGCCACCGAAGGCGTCAACTACGTGTCCGAGTTCAACGAAGGCGACGATTCCATCGTCAACAGCAGCTCCGGCAAGATCTACATGGAGGATTCGTACATCGACATGGGTTCGGCCTCGCAGTACGGCTCGAACAGCTTCCTGAACAACGGCCGCGTGTACGTCAACGGTTTCAACAACGTCGTGGATATGGGCACCGCCACCTCGGTGTTCACCAACAACGGCACGTCCCTGCACTTCGAAGACGGCGCCGCCAACGATCATTTGACCATCATCGGTGACTTCGCCGGTACCGGTAAAATCGTGGTCGACGCCAACGGCACCAGCATGCTGGCCGACCGTCTGTACATCGAAGGCGATGTGATCAGCAATACCGCCAACGTGATCGACGTGTATCTGGATCAGAATCCGAGCCTGGAAGACGTGGTTGCCGGCGAACTGATCGACATCGTTGCGGTCACCGGCACCAGCACCGCGGCCAACTTCAACCTGGGCATCGTGGATGTCGACACCGACAGCCTGTATACCCTGGATTACGAACTGGTCAAACAGATCAACTACAGCGGCACCAACGATCTGTTCTCGCTCGGCTTCGAGGTCAGCGGTTTGACCCCGACCGGTGTGGCCATGAGCTCCATCGCCCCGACCGTGCAGAACCTCTGGCACCTGGGCGTTGGCACTGTGTTCCAGCGTGAAGGCACCAAGCGTGACTTCAAGTCCGGCGGCAGCAGCAACAGCCTGATGAATGCCGGCTTCAAGAACGCCACCGGCGGCAACGCCCAAGTGGCCGACTACCAAGGCGCAGCCGGTCTGTGGCTGCGGGCCTTCACCGAAGACGGTGGTCTGAACCCGGATGGCGGCCGTGACAACTTCGGTCTGGGCGGCGGTCACAGCTTCGACATGAAGAACTCGGGTATCGAGTTCGGTGCCGGCTATGCCTTCAACAGCCAATGGACGGCCGGTCTGCTCGGCGGCGTGTCCGACGGCAGCCTGAAACCGACCATCGGCGGCCGCACCAGCATCGATGCGAAAACCATCGGTGGCTACCTGACCTACACCCCGGGTAATGGCTTCTACGCCGATCTGTCCTACCGTTCGATGGACTTCGACGGTGACGGCAACGGCGGCGGCGATGACTTCAGCTTCGACGGCAAGGCCGACGGCTACAGCCTGGAAATGGGCTACGGCTTCAAGACCTCGTCCGGTCTGGTGGTCGAACCGCAGTTCCAGTACAGCAGCATGGATGTCGATCTGGACAGCGTCGATTACAACCAGGGTGGATTCGCTCTGGATGACGGCAAGTCCTCGCAGACCCGTCTGGGCGTGTCGCTGCGCAAGACCATGGATTCCGGCAACGGCAATTCCTGGACACCGTACGCCTCGCTGAGCTACGTCAACGAAAGCAACGCCAGCAATGACTACACCATCGGCGGCGTGCTGACCGGTAACGTGGACACCAGCGGCAACAGCACGCTGTTCGAAGGCGGTGCCACCGTCAAGTACGGCAACATGCTGTTCAGCGGCGGCCTGAACTGGAAGGACGGCGGCGCGTATGAAAGCGTGTTCGGCGGCCAGGTCAGCGTCCGTTTCACCTGGTAAGTCCTGCAACAACGAAAAAAGCCGGCGAAAGCCGGCTTTTTTTTACGCGAAGGGACCGCTGCTGTTAGAATGAAATCGAGTCGGCATGACGCCGGCAAATCTTTGGAAGATGGAGAAGCACTTGGCCAGTAAGAAGACCCCGAAAGACGAATCCGCTACGCCCGATCAGGCTGCGACGCCCGCCGAAGACACCGTGCAGAACAGCGAATCGCCTGCGGCGCAGCCGCAGATCCAGACCGTGGCCGAAAGCACCGATGGTGCTGCCGAAAAGGCAAAACCGAAAGACATCACCAAGCTGAAGGTCGAGAAAAGCTGCTCGCGCGGTTTCGGCGCCTGGCTGGCCAGTCATTCCATTTCCCTGGCGGTCACCTCCTACCAGACCGGACGTCTGTATCTGGTCGGCAGCGATCCGAACGGCCGTGTTTCGTTCTTCGAACGCATCTTCGAGCGCGCCATGGGCGTGGTCGGCAACCGCCAGCGTATTTACCTCGGCGGCCTCTATCAGCTCTGGCGCTTCGAGAACGTGCTGCGCAAGAACCAGGTCATCCACAAGGTGTTCGACCGCTGCTATGTGCCGCGCAACGCGCAGACCATCGGCGATCTCGACATCCACGAGCTCGGCATCCGCAACAACGGCAAGGTCGTGTTCGTCAACACCAAGTATTCCTGTCTTGCCGAACTCGATCTGGTGCACAGCTTCCGCGCCATCTGGAAGCCGTCGTTCATCAGCAAGCTGGCGCCGGAAGACCGGTGCCATCTCAACGGTCTGGCCATGAAGGACGGCGAACCCAAGTACGTTACCGCGGTCTGCAAGAGCGATTCCGTGGACGGCTGGCGTGACCGCCGTCGCGATGGCGGCGTGGTCATCGACATCGAAACCGATGAAATCGTCTGTGAAGGCCTGTCGATGCCGCATTCGCCGCGCTGGCACAACGGCAAGCTGTGGGTGCTGAATGCCGGCACCGGCTATCTGGGCTGGGTCGATTTCGAGACCAAATCCTTCGTTCCGTTCACCTTCTGCCCGGGCTTCCTGCGCGGATTGTCGATGATCGGGAACGTTGCCGCGGTCGGGCTGTCCAAGCCTCGCAACGGCCGGTTTTCGGGTCTCGACCTCGATGACGAGCTGAAGAAGCGGGATGCCGAACCCTGGTGCGGCGTGCAGATCGTGTCGCTGACCAGCGGCGATGTGCTGCAGTGGGTCCGCTTCGACGGCGATATCAGCGAGATTTTCGATATCAGCTTCCTGCCGGGTGTCCGCAATCCGATGATGGTCGGTCTGCGCACCGGCGAAATCCGCGAACTCATCACGTTCGAATCCGATATTCCTGCTACGGAGAATGCCACACCATGAAAAATACTTTGAAAGCACTTCTGCTGCTGTCCGCGCTCGGCTTTAGCGCAGCGCAGGCGCAGACCAAGCCCGCGCCCGCTAAACCGGCTACCAGCAAGCCGGCCGCCGGAAACGGCGGCAACATCGAGCAGGGCATCGACAAGATGTTCGCCGCGCTCGACAAGGACAACAACAAGCAACTCAGCTACGACGAGTTCAAAAACGGCGTGGTCGCCGAACGCCGCCAGGCCATGCTGATGCAGCGTCTGGGCCAGATTTTCCAGGAGGCCGACAAGAACGGCAACAAGACCCTGGAGCAGGTCGAATTCAACGCGCTGCCTGGCGTAAAAGCGGCCAAGGAACCGAAACCGAAGTTCGCCGATTACGACAAGAACAAGGACCAGAAGATGGATTTCCGCGAGTATATCGAGTTCGTGTCCAAGATGAGCGAGCAGGCGCCGAAGAAGTAAGTCGTCCTGAGGCAAAGAAAAACCCCCGCCGAAGCGGGGGTTTTTCATGGGTCGGTTTCAGTTCGGGCGTCGGCGCTGCCGGGTCGCCCCCGCCCCGCCCGCACGGTTGCCCGCAGCGCCCTGCGCCCGTGCGATACGGACCGGCGGTTGCAGCTTGAAGCCCTGGAAATAGAATACGCGCACTGGTAAGCCCCGCGGTGAGTAGCCGATGAAAGAGAATCCTGTTTCCCAGATTGCTTCCGGATAGCGCTGGTTGATGTAGGCGCTTTCGATTTCGACGATGATGCCGATGGCTTCCGGCTTCGGCAGGCTGAGGTTGTAGTCGCGCAGGGCCGTCTGGGTCGCCTGCATGATCGGGATGCTGGTGTTGTTGCGGCGGTGCTTTTCGGCGCAGAAGGTCCGGTAGTAATAAAGAACCTGGCGCAGACGCGGGACCACGCGGGCGATGACCGAGCTGACCGCCACGATGCTGCCGTCGGCATCATCGCGCATGACCATGACCACCTGTTCGGCGCGGCGGGCGGGCTGTGCCCCTTTCGGCAATGCGTTCTCGCGGACCCAGAAATCGGTCAATTCGGTGATCAGTTCCGGGGTGGTTTTTTTCCAGACAGACTGGTATTGGTAGGCCATGCGCGACTCCTGTCGTTGGCTTCGGTGGATGCAACTACCATAGCGCGATGGCGTGCAGAATTCAATCCGTAATCCTTATTTGACGCGGGCACCGCGAAGCATGGGCTTGCCGTCGATGACATCGGTCCAGACCACATAAAGCCCCTGTGCGGTCTGCTGCATGCGTGCGAAACCGGTACCGTGCCCATGGCCTTTCAGCGTGGCGAGCAGTACAGGCGTTCCATCATTGCCGGCATTTTTTCCAACCCGTTTCAACCACAGGGTCTGCTCGGCGCTTTCCTCGGACCACAGCAGCCAGGCACCGCCGGCATCCGCCGCCAGATCGACGCGCCCCAGCACGGCGGGTCCTGTGCGGATGGTTCGCGCCGGCAGGAACGCGCCGCCACTGTTGCCGGAATGGGCCAGACGGATTTTCGGGGTGTTGCCGCTGCCCGTGTACCATGCGGCCCAAAGCGATGCGCCGTGGGCGGCCAGTGCCGGGCCATTCACCGGGCAGGCCGGCATCCGCCACTGATCGGCGGCGACGGGCTTCGGCGTCTGCCAACGGCCATCGACATGGCGCACAACATAGATATCGCGGATTTCCTGCCGGTCGCGGTCACGGTAGATGATCACCGGGCCCTTGGCGGTCACCGCGGCATCGGTCTGACAGCAATCGCAGGTGCTCGCATCCATCGGCCATTCGGCGGTTTTACGGCCCTTGCCGTCGTAGACCGCCGCGCGCAGCGTCATCATGCGTCCCGAGGCATCGCCATGTCCGGCATGCGCATCATGGCTGCCGCCGCCGGTATTGCGGCCATCCAGCCAGGCGATGGCCAATTCATTTTTCGACCACGGCCACAGGCTTGCGAATCCGTGTTCGGTCGGGGTGCCGTCGTCATTGACGCGGATCGGTGTTGACCAGGTTTTGCCGCCGTTGACCGACCGGTACAGCACGACATCATAGGCGTAAGTGCCCTTGGCGGATTTCACCAGATTGTGGGCCCACAGCGTTCCGTCCGGCAATTGCGTCGTACTCGGAAAGTCGGCCCAGTTCACGAACCAGTTGTCGCCTTCGGCAATGGTGCGTGTTTCGGACCAGCGCGCCTGGGCATAGTGTGCGAATCTGAGCCGATGACCGCTGCCGCTGCGTTCGATCCAGCTCAGGTTGAGGGCGCCATCCGCACCGCGGCTCAGGCTCGGTTGTGCGGCGGCTGTGCCCACCGGCAACGGCCAGGGTTCAATCACCGCCGGGGCGGCGAGGGCGGAAAGCGGTAGCAGCAGGGCGGCCAGGAATCGAATCATGCCGCCATTCTAGCAGTGCCGGCAGGCAATCAGAAATCGAGGCGTGCGCTCAGCTTCACTTCCCGCGGCGCACCGACGCTGATGTTGTTGTCGTTGTGCGCTGAAGCGTAATAACGCGTGTCGGCCAGATTTTCGATGTTGGCCTGAAGTTTCAGATGCTCTCCGGCCTTGTAATATACGGCGGCATCGATACGGCTGAAACCCGGTAACGAGACCGTGTTGCTGGTCGTGGTGTACACCTTTCCCCGGCCATTGATGCCGAGTCCTAGTCCCCAGCGTGTGCTGATGTCCCAACGGCCCCAGACATAGCCCGAATGCTCGGGAACCAGAGGCAGCACGGTGCCGGCCGGAACCGTTGCCGACAGCGACCGGGTCAGTTCGGCATCCTGGTAGGCATAGCCGGCCACGATCTGCAGATTGCGGGTGATATTGCCGCCGATTTCCCATTCCAGACCACGGCTGCGCTGGGCATCGATCAGCAGCGTCTGGGTGGGATCCGTCGGATCGGTCACTGCGACGTTGTTGCGGTCCAGCTGGTACACGGCCACGCTGGTGAACAGGCCCTTGCTGAGTTGCCACTTGATGCCAATTTCCGCATTGGCAAAGGCCTCAGGGGCCAGATTGGCGGTACTGGACGTCAACGATGACAGTTGC
>CAJAPA010000161.1 GCA_903942465.1 uncultured Gammaproteobacteria bacterium | reverse complement strand
GGTGAAGGCGTAGAAGTCGCAGCCCAGCGCCGGAATATCGACCGGCATGTGCGGTACCGCCTGCGAGCCGTCGATCACGGTGGTGATGCCGGCCTTGCGCGCCCATGCGCAGATCTCGGCGACCGGATTGACCGTACCGAGCACATTGGACACATGGGTCAGCGCCAGGATTTTCACCGGTGCTTTCAGCTGGGCCTTCAGCGCCGGCAGATCGATCTCGCCGGCCGCGGTGATTTCCACCGCTTCGATGCGGGCACCGCAACGTTCGGCGATCAGCTGCCAGGGCACGAAATTGGCATGGTGTTCCATGCGCGTGACCAGAATGACATCGCCGGGCTGCAGGCGCGGCAGGGCGAAGGAATACGCCACCAGATTCAGGGCCTGGGTGGTGCCCGAAGTCAGCACCAGATCATTGGGCTGCACCTTGACGAAGGCCGCGATGGCCTTGCGCGCACCTTCGTAGGCTTCGGTGGCCTCGCTGCCGAGCTGGTGCACGGCGCGCGACACGTTGGCATTGTGCCTGCGGTAGAAATCATCAACAGCCTGAATCACCGCCTCGGGTTTCTGCGCGGTATTGGCCGAGTCCAGATACACCAGCGGCTTGCCGTGCACTTCGCGGCGCAGGATCGGAAAATCATGGCGCACCGCCTGCCAGTCGATGCGACTCATGCCACACCGTCCTGCACCAGCCGCGCCGGCAGGAAGGCTTTCAGGGTTTCGCGCAGCGCATCTTCCTCGATGATCGCCAGCGCTTCGGCGTAAAAGGCGCGGGTCAGCAGCGCGAGCGCTTCCGCTTCCGGCACGCCACGGGTGCGCAGGTAGAACAGCGCGGTGGCGTCGAGTTGGCCGACGGTGGCGCCGTGTGCGGCTTTGACTTCATCGGCGTGGATTTCCAGCGCCGGCTGGGTGGTGATATGGGCCTTGGTGCCCAGCAGCAGGTTTTTATTCGACAGCGCGGCATTGCTGCCGTCAGCGCCGGCATCGATGGTGATGCCGCCGTAGAAATGCACCTTGCCTTTGTCTTCGGCCAGACCACGCCAGAGCAGTTCGCAGGCGGTGTCCGGGGCTTGGTGGCGGGCGCTGAGCCGGGCATCGAGCGTGCCGCTGCCTTCGGCCCACAGCACGCCGCCGGAGCGGGCCAGAGCGTTGCGGCCCTGCAGCGCCAGATTGAGTTCCAAGCGCTGGTAGTGGCCGCCGGTGTCGATATCCAGCCGGGTGTAGAGGGCGTCGCCGGCAATCATCGCATCGCAGCGGCTGAACGCGGTGTGCGCGCTGCCGGCGTTCTGCACCCGCAGGTGGCGCAGCTGCGCGTTCGGTTTCACGTGCACATGCCACAGATCATTGCTCAGGCCATTGCCGCCGCCACGATGGTGTTCGATGACGGTCAGTCGGCTATTTTCGCGGCATTCGATTTTGTGGCGCAGGTAGCTGCTGCCGGTGTTGTCCGCGCTATGCACGAACACCAGATGCAGCGGCGCATCCAGCACCGCGCCCTCCGGTGCTTCGATCAGCAGACCGTCTTCGGCCAGCGCGGTATTGAGCGGCGCGAACGGGGCTTCGGCTTCGGCGAAGCTGCGGCCAAGTACGGCCACGGCACGTTCGTCATCGCTGGCTAGCGCTTCGGCCAAGGTGCCGATGGACAAGACTTCGGCGCCACGGGTATCGCTGAAGCCGGCATCATAGCGGCCGTCCACGAACACCAGGCGCGGGGCCGGCGGCAGGACGGTGTCAATGCCGCTGGCCGGCAGACTGCCGGCAAAGGCTTTACCGGCCAAAGCCCGCAGGGGCGCGTATTTCCAGCGCTCGAGTTTGTTGTGCGGAAATCCGGCGCGCAGCGCCTGCGCCAATGCGTCTTCCCGCCAGGCCTGTACCTGCCGCTGGCGTGCCGGCATCCGCGTGGCGAACAGCGCGCTCTGGCTGTCGAGGAAAGCCGACATCAGGCCGCGCCCGCCTGCACGCTGGCGTAGCCGTCGCGTTCGAGCTGCAGGGCCAGTTCCGGACCGCCGCTGGCCACGATGCGGCCTTCGCTCATCACATGCACCACGTCGGGTTTGATGTATTCCAGCAGGCGCTGGTAGTGGGTGATGACCAGGAACGAGCGTTCCGGGCTGCGCATGTGGTTGACGCCGTCGGCCACCGCTTTCAGGGCGTCGATATCCAGGCCCGAATCGGTTTCGTCGAGAATCGCCAGCTTGGGCTCGAGCAGCGCCAGCTGGAAGATTTCATTGCGTTTCTTTTCGCCGCCGGAAAAACCGGTGTTGACCGCGCGGTGCAGCAGTTCGTCTTTCAGATGCAGCACCGATAGTTTCTGCCGCACCAGTTTCAGAAACGCCATCGAGTCCAGTTCGGCTTCGCCGCGGGCCTTGCGCTGGGCATTGAGCGCGGTGCGCAGGAAATAGGTGTTGTTCACCCCGGGAATTTCCACCGGATACTGGAAGGCCAGGAAGATGCCGAGCGCGGCACGTTGTTCCGGGGCCAGTTCGCTCAGATCGGTGCCGTTGAAGCGTGCCGTGCCGGAAGTGATCTCATAGCCTTCGCGGCCGGACAGCACGTAGCCGAGCGTGGACTTGCCGGCGCCGTTCGGACCCATGATGGCGTGCACCTGGCCCGGGGCGAGGGTGAGCGTGAAGCCTTTCAGGATTTCCTTGCCGCCGACGGTGGCGTGCAGATCGATGATTTCTAACATGGGGTTCTCGTTCCAGAAAAAGGGTTAACCGACCGAGCCTTCCAGGCTCACTTCCAGCAGTTTTTTGGCTTCCACCGCGAATTCCATCGGCAGTTCCTTGAATACCTGCTTGCAGAAACCGTCGACGATCATCGACACCGCATCTTCGGCGCCGATGCCGCGCGTCCGGCAGTAGAACAATTGGTCGTCGGAAATTTTCGAGGTGGTGGCTTCGTGCTCGAGCACGGCGCTCGGGTTCTTGACGTCGATGTAGGGGAAGGTGTGCGCGCCGCAGCGTTTGCCGATCAGCAGCGAATCGCATTGGGTGTAATTGCGGGCGCCCTCGGCCGAGGCTTCGACCTTGACCAGACCGCGGTAGGTGTTCTGCCCGCGGCCGGCACTGATGCCCTTGCTGATGATCTTCGACTTGCTGCCGCGCCCGATGTGGATCATCTTGGTGCCGGTATCGGCCTGTTGGCGGTGGTGGGTCAGCGCGACCGAATAGAATTCGCCGACCGAATTTTCGCCCAGCAGCACGCAGCTCGGGTATTTCCAGGTAATGGCCGAACCGGTTTCCACCTGGGTCCAGCTGATCTTGCTGCTGGCACCGCGGCATTCGCCGCGTTTGGTGACGAAGTTGTAGATGCCGCCGACGCCGTTCTCATCGCCCGGGTACCAGTTCTGCACCGTCGAGTACTTGATTTCGGCACGTTCCAGGCAGACCAGCTCGACCACCGCCGCGTGCAGCTGGTTTTCATCGCGCATCGGCGCGGTGCAGCCTTCCAGATAGGACACGTAGGCATCGTCCTCGCACACGATCAGGGTGCGTTCGAACTGGCCGGTGTCGCGGGCGTTGATGCGGAAGTAGGTCGACAGTTCCATCGGGCTGCGCACGCCTTTGGGAATGAACACGAAACTGCCGTCGGAGAACACCGCCGAATTCAGCGCGGCGAAGTAGTTGTCGCCCGGCGGCACCACCGAGCCCAGGTATTTCTTGATCAGCTCGGGATGTTCCTTCACCGCCTCCGAGAACGAACAGAAGATGATGCCTTTTTCCGCCAGTTCCTTCTGGTAGGTGGTGCCGACCGAAACCGAGTCGAACACGGCATCGACCGCCACACCGGCCAGACGGGCGCGCTCGTGCAGGGGCACGCCGAGTTTCTCGTAGGTGTCGAGCAGTTCCTGCGGCACCTCATCGAGCGAGGCGTATTTCTTTTTCGGCGCTGCGAAATAACTCACCGCCTGGAAATCGATTGGCGCGATGTCGAGCTGCGCCCATTGCGGCGGGGTCATGGTCAGCCAATGCCGGTAGGCTTTCAGGCGCCATTCGGTCAGCCATTCGGGCTCTTCTTTCTTTTTCGAAATGAAGCGCACCACGTCTTCATCCAGACCCGGCGGCAGGGTATCGGATTCGATGTCGGTGACGAAACCGGCGTCGTAGCGGCGTTCGAGCTGGCGTTCGATTTCAGTGCGTTCGGTGGCCATGCTCATGCCTTCGCCAGTTTCAGGGGAATCGATTTGCGGCCATCACGGCCGAGTTCGGCAATGCTGACGCTGCGCAGGGCATCGGCGATGACATCGTTCACTTTCTGCCAATGGCCCTGGATGCCGCAGTGCGGTTCGTGTTCGCATTGGCTGTGTTCGCCGCTGCATTCGGTCATGCCGAGCCGGCCTTCCATCGCTTCCACCACCGCGAACAGCGAGATCTGCGCCGCCGGTTGCGCCAGACGGTAGCCGCCCTGGCTGCCGCGGAAGGCTTCGACCAGGCCGGCCCGTGACAGCGGCTTGAGCACCTTGCTCACCGTCGGCAACTCCAGCTTGGCCATTTCCGCCAGTTCGCTGGCGCTAAGCACGCGCTGCGGCGCTTTGGCCAGACAGGCCAGCAGCACGGTCGCGTAGTCGGTGAGTTTGGTGACCCGCAGCATGTCAGTACGCCACGGCCGGATTCAGCGTGTAGCGCCCGGTCAGGCTGGCGCTGGCCAGCACGTGTCCGGCCATGGCGGCCTGCAGATCGGCCGCGGTGTAGCGTACCGGAAGATTCAGCGAGGCTGTCGACAGCGCGAACAGGGTAAAGGTGTAATGGTGCATGCGTTCGTCGTTCCAGGGCGGGCAGGGGCCATCGTAGCCGTGGTACTCGCCGGCCATGTCGGCATCGCCGGAAAACCAGCCGGTGTAATCGTTCAGACCCTGCACGCTGCCGTGCGCGCCGGCGGCGGCTTTGCCGCGGGCGGTGACGCCATCGCTGAATGCACCGGCGGCAATCGCCCGCAGCTCGCCCGGCAGATTGGCCAGCAGCCAGTGGCTGAAATCCACCCGCGGCAGAGCGTGCGGCACGCTGCGGCCGGCTTGATTGACATCGGTGCCGACGCTGGGCACATCCGGATCATTGACAATGAGTGCGAAGCTGCGTGTACCTTCGGGCACGTCCGACCAGGCCAGTGGCGGATTGCGGTTGGCAGATAGTGTGATCGGGCCGGGCTTGGCAATCACCGCGAAGGCGAATTCGCCGGGAATCGGCTGGCCGTCGGAAAAGGCATCGGATGTCAGGCGCATGGCGTTCTCCAAAGTGGACCAAAATTGTACTGTATTCGGCGCCGAGAGGCAATCCGCGCTTGGCAAGGCCGGCAATCTTCGCCACAATAGCGGCTCACTCGGGAAATTCTATGTCCAGCAAATTCGAAGTTCGTCGTTCCAAAATCCATGGCAGCGGCGTATTTGCCGCGAAAAACATCAAAAAAGGCGAGTTCATCATCGAATACAAAGGTCTGCTGCGCAGCCACGAGGAAGTCGATTCCGCCTACGACGGCGAAGATGAAACCGGCCACACCTTCCTGTTCACCCTGAATGAAGACTATGTGCTGGATGCCAACATCAAGGGCAATGAAGCCCGTTGGATCAACCACAGCTGCGATCCGAACTGCGATTCCGAGCATGTCGATGCCGAGGACGGCGACAAATCCAAAGACCGGATTGAAATCAAGGCCATCCGCGACATCAAGACCGGCGAAGAGCTGTCCTACAACTACGGCATCCGCCTGACCGAACGCCACACGCCGAAGCTGAAGAAACTCTGGGCCTGCCTGTGCGGCAGCCCGAAATGCACCGGAACCATGCTGCAGCCGAAGCGCGGGTAAGCCGTTAAGCCACGGTTCGGGAAGTCTGTGCCAGATTCAAGGGGCGCAATTCCGCGCGAGGAGACCGTGATGAAAATCCTTGCCTTCAGTTCTTTGGCCGCTGCCCTGCTGTTGAGCGGACCGGCATTTGCCGCCGCAGGCGATCGTTACGACGACAACCGCCAAGACGCACGCTACAACGACCGCTACGATGATCGCTATGACACGCGCTATGACGATCGCTACGATAATCGTTATGACGATCGTTATGGTTATGGCCACTTTGATACCGCCCGTGTCGTGCATGTGCAGCGGCTGGGCAACAACGGCCGCGATTACCGCCGCAGCTGCGGCCGCTATGACCGCGACAGCGGCCTGAATGAAGGTGCCGTGGTCGGTGCCGTGATCGGCGGCGTGATCGGCAACCAGGCCGGGAATGGCGATGGTCGTGTCGCAGCCACCGTTGCCGGTGCCGCCATCGGCGGTCTGATCGGCCAAAGCATTGATCGTGATTCGCGCGGCGGCTTCGACCGCCATGTGGTGGAATGCCGCGGCGATGGCTGGAACGGGCGCAGCAGCGATTACCGCGTGACCTACCGCTACCATGGCCGCAATTACACCACCATCAT
>CAJAPA010000160.1 GCA_903942465.1 uncultured Gammaproteobacteria bacterium | reverse complement strand
TCGCCGTTGACGGTAATCAGGGCATCCATGCTCAGCGTCAGCTGGTGTTTGCCTTCTTCCAGCGGCGTTACATCCCACAACCACTCGGTGATACCGGACGATACCGCCTGTTTCTCGGGCGTGACCGCAACGATCTTGAAGCCTTCGCCGGTCAGCCGGGCCTGCATCAGGTTCGAGACCTGCAATGTTTCGGCGATGCGCTTGCCCGGCTCTTCGATGCGGGCACTGACCGCGGCCGCGCCTTGGTCCGGACTGAGCGCGACACGGATGGACACCGTGTCTTCGATGTTGATTTTTTCCGGGGCATTGAAGGCGACATCGCCCAACACCAGCTGCGACAGAATCTGATCCACGGCGGTGGTCGAGGTGTCGGGCGTTGGTGCTTCGGTTTCAGGCTGCGCCGGAGCTGCAGCTACCGATGCCGGCTCGGCACGGGTGGTGGTGGTGGCCGTGGTCTGCTTGCCTTCGGCCTTCCGGGCGGCGGCAACGCGAGCCCTGTTCGGCGCTTGCCGTTGCGCGTCCTGGTTCGCCCACGCCACGGGCATGGGTGGCGGCGGTGGGGGTGGAGGCGGCAGCGGTGCCATCGGCGCAGGCGGTGGTGGTTGCGGCGAAAGACTGGCACAACCCGCCAAACCGGCGACCGCAAGCATGAAGATCAGCATCAAGCGCATAGGTATCCTCTGAATCAGTCCGCACCGGGCACCGCATTGGTGTGCCCTACCCTGAAATCATAGCATCCGTGAGGCGTGGTTTCGGGCTTAGCGGGCCTGCAAGGCAAACGCGATGGCCGCCCGCACCGCTGCCACCTGCGCGGCGTTGCAGATTTCCGGCGTGGCCCGCGGGCTGTCCGGGTAAACTTCGGTGGTGGTGGTGAAGCGCGCATCGGTCATGCCGGCGCATAGGCCGAGGGCTGTGTAGTCATACAGAATCACGCCCGGCGCCACCGCCGTTGTTCCGATGATCTCGCCCTTGGCATCGCTCGGCGCAATGTGGGTCACTTCCGCCACCGCCAAATTGACCGCACTCTGGAACGCCAGCTGCGGGTTCTTTTCGTCGCCGCACAGGTAGAATCCGTCCGGGATATCGCCGGGCACGAAGGGCACGCCATCGCGGGCGGCTTTGGCCGGGCGGAATTCGGTTTCGTCCGAGTCGGTGGTTTCGTGCAGGTCGATGTGCAGCAGCACCCTGCCCTGCAACGGCGCCAGCAAGCGCATCAGCGCTGCCGCTTCCTGCGTTCCGCCCTGCCCGGTGAACGAACGGTTCGGGTCAAGCGCTTCGGCGTTCCAGCGCTGCACGCGCTCGTAGGCCCAGGGGCTCACGCACGGGGCCAGCAGAATGTTGATCTTGCCGTTGTAGTCGCTGCCATGGGCAGCCATGAACGCCAAGGCGCCCTGCACACCGCTGGTTTCATAGCCGTGTACGCCGCCGGTCACCAGCGCCACGGGCAAATCATCGCGCCAGTCGCGGGATTTCAGCGCCAGCAGCGGGTAGCGTTCACCGCCGTAGTCAATCTGGCCGTATTCGGCCACATCAAAGCGCTCGCGCAAGGCCTCGATTTTGCGCAGCACCTCGTCGGTGTAGCTACGTGATTTTACGCGGGAGGCGAGCCAAGCTGCGCGGCCATCGGAATCCCACGCAGAAATAGACGGTCCAACGAGATAAGGAACTACATCTTCTGACATGGCTTACATATTCCGCCGATATTCGCCGCCGACATCGTACAACGCATGGCTGATCTGCCCCAGCGAATGCGTTTTCACTGCTTCCAGCAATCCGGCAAAGATATTCCGGCGCTCGCGGGCAATGGACTGCAAAGGCTTCAGGCCATCGGCGGCCAAGGAATTGCGCAGCTGTTGGAAGCGCGCCACTTGGTCAATCTGCATGCCCTTCTCGGCTTCGGTACTGCGAATCAGCTCCAACTTGCCAATGGCATCCTTGTCCGGATTCTTGGGCAGGAAGGTGTTCACGCCCACCAGCGGCAGGCTGCCGTCGTGCTTCTTGTGCTCGTAGTACATGGACTCTTCCTGGATCTTGCCGCGCTGGTACATGGTGTCCATGGCGCCCAGCACGCCGCCGCGCTCGGATAGCGCATCGAACTCCTTGTACACCGCCTCTTCCACCAGGTCAGTCAGCTCATCCACGATGAAACTGCCCTGCCAGGGGTTCTCGTTGAAGTTCAGGCCCAGTTCCTTGTTGATGATCATCTGGATGGCCACCGCGCGCCGCACCGATTCCTCGGTGGGAGTGGTGATGGCTTCGTCGTAGGCGTTGGTGTGCAGGCTGTTGCAGTTGTCGAATAGCGCGTATAGGGCCTGAAGCGTAGTGCGGATGTCGTTGAACTGGATTTCCTGCGCGTGCAGCGAGCGCCCGGAGGTCTGGATGTGGTACTTCATCATCTGGCTGCGTTCGTTGGCGCCGTAGCGCTCGCGCATGGCGCGCGCCCAGATGCGGCGGGCCACGCGGCCGATCACGGTGTATTCCGGATCCATGCCGTTGCTGAAGAAGAAGCTCAGGTTCGGGGCGAAATCGTCAATGTGCATGCCGCGCGCCAGGTAGTACTCGACGATGGTGAAACCGTTGCTGAGCGTAAACGCCAGCTGCGAGACCGGATTGGCCCCGGCTTCGGCGATGTGATAGCCGGAGATGGACACCGAATAGAAATTGCGGACCTTGTTCTCCACGAAGAACTGCTGGATATCGCCCATCATGCGCAGGGCGAATTCGGTGCTGAAGATGCAGGTGTTCTGCGCCTGGTCTTCCTTCAAAATGTCGGCCTGCACCGTGCCGCGCACGGCAGCCAGGGTTTCGGTACGGATGCGGTCATAAGTCTCGGCATCCAACAACTGATCGCCAGTCAGGCCCAACAAGGCCAAACCCAAACCGTTATTGGTCGGTGGGAGGTCGCCGTCGTATTTCGGCTGTTCGCCATTCGGGAACAAGGCGGCGATTTTCTTCTGCGCCAGCAGCCAACGGGCTTCATCGGCCCGCAGGTATTTTTCCACTTGTTGGTCAATGGCGGTGTTCATGAACATGGCCAGAATCATCGGCGCAGGGCCATTGATGGTCATGCTCACGCTGGTGTTCGGGGCGCACAGGTCGAAGCCGGAATACAGCTTCTTCATGTCATCCAGGCTGGCGATGGACACGCCGGAGTTGCCGATCTTGCCGTAGATGTCCGGGCGGATGGCCGGGTCTTCGCCGTACAAGGTCACCGAATCGAAGGCGGTGGACAGGCGGATGGCCGGCTGGCCGACCGACAGGTAATGGAAGCGCCGGTTGGTGCGCTCGGGCGTACCTTCCCCGGCAAACATGCGAATCGGGTCTTCACCGCTGCGGCGGTACGGATACACCCCGCCGGTGTACGGGTAATGGCCGGGCAGATTTTCCTTGCTCAGGAACACCAACAGCTCGCCCCAGCCGGTGAACTTGGGCGCGGCGATTTTCGGAATCTTCTGCTGCGACAGCGACTCACGGTAGTTATCAACGCGGATCACTTTGTCGCGCACGCGGTATTCGTTGAACTCGTCGGTCACCGATTTCATTTTCTGCGGCCATTCGCGCAGCAGATGCACAGCGTCGGCCGAGAGTGCTTTCACCGATTCCTGGTAACGCTGGCGCAGCAGACGCATCGAGCCATCCGCAGACGTATCGTTCAGATCACCCGGCTCGAACAGGGCCAGTGCCGCCGGCAGTTTGCCATCGCCAATGGCCTGCAGGGCCTGCCAGTAGGATTGCGCCAGATCGGCCTGCGCGGCCTGATGGGCGATGCTGCGGTTGATGCCGCGGCCCTGCTCGGCAATTTCCGACAGATAACGCGTGCGGTTGCCGGGAATCAGCACGGTGGCGCGCGGCTCCTTGAGGGCGGTGTCCACATTCGGCTGCCAGTCGCACTGCGGGCTGGCCGGATGGAGTTTGTCGTTCAGCAAACGGCACAGATTGCTGAACATCCAGCTCACGCCCGGATCGTTGAACTGCGAGGCGATGGTCGCATACACCGGCACGTCCTCGTCGTTCATCTGGAACGCCACGCGGTTGCGTTTCCATTGCTTGCGCACATCGCGAAGGGCGTCTTCCGCGCCGCGCCGGTCGAATTTATTGAGCACCACCAGCTCGGCGTAATCGAGCATGTCGATTTTTTCCAACTGGCTGGGCGCACCGAAGTCGGACGTCATCACATACACCGGGAAATCGACCAGATCGACGATTTCGGAATCGGACTGACCAATTCCAGCAGTTTCCACGATGACCAGATCGAAGCCCTGCCCCTTCAGGCAGGCAATGGCGTCTTTCAGCACGGCATTGGTGGCCATGTGCTGGCGGCGGGTGGCCATCGAGCGCATGAACAGGTTCGGCGAGCGCAGGCTGTTCATCCGGATACGGTCGCCCAGCAGGGCGCCGCCGCTGCGCCGACGGGTCGGATCGACCGAAATCACCGCGATGCGCATGTTCGGGAAATGCTGCAGGAAGCGGTTCAACAGTTCATCGGTGACCGAGCTCTTGCCGGCCCCGCCGGTGCCGGTCAGGCCGATGACCGGGGTTTTGCCGCCGGCCAGCTGCCATTGCCGGCGCAGGTTCTGCAGTTCGGTTTCGCTGAAGCCTTCCTGCTCGATGGCGGACAGCAGGCGGCCGATGGCGTATTCATCAGCGGCACCGTCGCTGCGGCCGGGTTTGGCATCACTGGCGCGCTGGGTGCGGGCCACCAGATCTTCGATCATCGCCACCAGACCCATCTGCATGCCATCGTCCGGGTGATAGATGCGCTCCACGCCATAGGCTTCCAGCTCGGCGATTTCATCCGGGGTGATGGTACCGCCCCCGCCGCCGAACACGCGGATGTGCGACGCGCCGGCTTCGTTCAGGCGGTCAATGATGTATTTGAAGTACTCGACATGGCCACCCTGATAGCTCGACAGCGCGATGCCGTCGGCGTCTTCCTGCAGGGCCGCACGCACCACGTCATCGACCGAGCGGTTGTGGCCCAGATGCACCACTTCCGCGCCCTGGGCCTGGATCAGCCGGCGCATGATATTGATGGCGGCATCATGGCCGTCGAACAGCGAGGCGGCGGTGACGAAACGCAGGGGGGCTTTGTCCGTCAGCGGCTGACGGCTGGGCACGGGAGAACTGGACGGCATGGGACACCTGCTGCACGGAAACGAACGATGACAATTGTACCCCGATAGGCAATAATTGAGCGACTTACCGGTAAAATCGCCTGATGAATTCAAATCCACAGCAACAGCAATTGGTGCAGGCAAAACAGCTGTTGAGCAATCATCGGATTGCCGAGGCCAAAAGCCTGCTTGAAGTATTAGCAAATCAAGGCAATTCGATTGCGCATTTTGAATTAGCCAATGTTTTGTTAATACAGAACACGGAGAACGCCGCAACAAAGGCTTCGTCTGCTGCTGAAGGCGGCCAGGGTTTGGCAGTAAAGGCTACCGATAAACGTCAGTTCTTCGAGAACCCCTCCGACGAAGACACTCGGCGTGGCGTGGATCATCTCCGTCAGGCTGAAAAACTCGGATACCCGCCGGCAATCTACCGGCTAGCCTACTCCAGCCTGACTGAAACAGCCGAACCCTTGGATTGGAACAGGCTCGCCGAGCGAATGGCCACTTGTTGCCGCGCCGGACACCCGAACGCATTGTGCGACGCTGCGGTTTATTTCGGCCGCTATGGCAATACGGAACAGCAATTGGCCAGCACCGACATGCTTGAGTTGGCCGCACTGAACGGCAGCATTGTAGCCATGGCCCTGCTTGGCGAACGTCTGGCATCCGGCCGGCTCTGCAACCCTGATCCTGCCCGGGCAAACAGCATTCTGGCACTGTCCCGGGAATGGAATATGCCGGTCCGGGAGCCTGATCTGCGGTTTGGATTCACGCCCCCGGAGCCAAGCAAAGCCCCTGCTATCGGCGCACATGCCGAATTCGATTTCAGCCATCTGCAACAGGCCGAACTCCTGGAGCACGGTCAAATCCTGCACAGCGCCAATAATCTGCTTGCGTTCAACAATGCCTTGAGCAAAGAAGAATGCCTCTACATCCAATGTCTTGGCGCACCCAACCTGGAGCCCTCCATCGTCGTCGATGAAAACGGCAAAAGCCAGTTGAGTGCCGAGCGCAGCAGTCACGATTTTTACTTCCTGCCCGAATTCGAGCAGGTTTATCTGAATCTCCTTCAGCGGAAAATGGCCCATGCCGCGAAGCTGCCGCTGGCGAATTCCGAACAGCTGACCATGCTCCGTTACCTGCCCGGCCAGGAGTTCCGGTTGCATCGCGACAACCTGCCCCCGAACCATTTCATTGCCCGGGAAAATGGCGGTTCCGGCCAGCGCCTGCGCACGGTCATCGCGTATCTGGAGGCACCGGTTTCGGGCGGTACAACCAGCTTCCCGTTGCTTTCGCTGGAATTGAGGCCAGAACAGGGGCAAATCATCAGCTTCGATAACCTGTTACCCGACGGCAAAACCTGCGCCGTCAGCCTCCATGCGGGGACTCCGGTAAAACAAGGCGTTAAGTGGATTTGCACTTTGTGGATGCGGCAGGGAACCCACCGCGCGCTCTAATCCCCGCTCAGCATTTGACTTATAATACGCCGCGCCTAGGGCCGTTCCGATTTCCCCGCCAGCCGGAGTATTGCCATGATTTTCGAAAGCATCAGCAAAACCGAACACGAAGAAGTGGTGTTCTGCCACAACAAGGATGCCGGCCTGAAAGCCATCATCGCCATCCACAACACCGTGCTCGGTCCGGCACTGGGCGGTACCCGCATGTGGAACTACGCCAGTGAACAGGACGCCCTGAACGATGTACTGCGTCTGAGCCGCGGCATGACCTACAAAGCGGCGGTGTCCGGCCTGAACCTCGGCGGCGGCAAGGCGGTGATCTGGGGCGATCCGAACAAAGATAAATCCGAAGCGCTGTTCCGCGCCTTCGGCCGCTTCGTCAATTCGCTGAACGGCCGCTACATCACCGCCGAAGACGTCGGCATCGACGTCAACGACATGGAATACGTGTACCGCGAAACCGAATTCGTCACCGGCGTGCACCAGGTGCATGGCGGCTCGGGCGACCCCTCGCCGTTCACTGCCTTCGGTACCCTGCAGGGCCTGATGTCGGCACTGCAGGTCAAGTACGGCAACGAGGATGTCGGCAAGTACAGCTACGCCGTGCAGGGCGTCGGCCATGTCGGCATGGAATTCGTGAAGCTGCTGCACGAACGCGGTGCCAAGATCTTCGTCACCGACATCAACAAAGAGGCCGTGCAGCGCGCGGTGGACGAGTACGGCTGCGAGGCGGTGGGACTGGACGACATCTACGACGTCGATGCCGACGTGTATTCGCCGACCGCACTCGGCGGCACGGTCAATGAAGCGACCCTGGATCGCCTGAAATGCAAAATCATCTGCGGCGCCGCCAACAACCAGCTGGCCACCAATGAAATCGGCGATGAAGTGCAGCGCCGCGGCATCCTGTATGCCCCGGACTATGCCGTTAACGCCGGCGGATTGATGAACGTTTCGCTGGAAATCGACGGTTACAACCGCGAACGCGCCATGCGCATGCTGCGCACCATCTACTTCAACCTCGGCCGCATTTTCGAAATCAGCGCCCGCGACGGCATTCCGACCTATATGGCCGCCGACCGCATGGCCGAAGAGCGCATCACCGCCATCGGCAAACTGCGTCTGCCGCATCTGGGCCAGCACGCGCCGCGCTTCCACGGCCGCCGCGCCGGTTGATGGCATGGCACTGACCGGTCTCGGCGAGGATCTGGACGCCCTGCGTGACAGCGTGCGGCGTTTTGCGGAAACCGAAATCGCGCCGCGTGCGGCCGACATCGACCGCGACAACCTGTTTCCGGCCGATCTCTGGCGCAAAATGGGCGATATGGGCCTGCTGGGCATCACCGTGGCCGAGGAATTCGGCGGATCCGGCATGAGCTACCTCGCCCATCTGGTGGCGATGGAAGAGATTTCCCGTGCCTCCGGATCGGTCGGCCTGAGTTACGGCGCGCATTCCAATCTGTGCGTGCAGAACCTTTACCTGAATGGTAACGATGTACAGCGCTCCAAATATCTGCCGAAACTCTGCAGCGGCGAATGGGTCGGTGCCCTGGCGATGAGTGAACCGGGCGCGGGTTCCGACGTGGTCGGGGCCATGGCCTGCCGTGCCGAGCTGAACGACGGCGTCTGGATCGCCAACGGCAACAAGATGTGGATCACCAACGGCCCTGAGGCCGATGTGCTGATCGTGTACATGCGTACCGCCGGCAAAGAGGCCGGTAGCCGTTGCATGACCGCGTTTCTGGTCGAGAAAGGCATGCCCGGCTTCAGCACCGCGCAGAAACTCGACAAACTCGGCATGCGCGGCTCCAACACCTGCGAACTGGTGTTCGAAAATTGCCGAATCCCGGCCGAAAACGTGCTCGGCAGCGTGCACGAAGGCGTCAAGGTGCTGATGAATGGCCTGAACACCGAACGTCTGGTACTTTCGGGAGGGCCCATCGGCCTGATGCAGGCCGCGCTCGATCTGACCCTGCCCTATGTGCGCGAGCGCCGCCAGTTCGATGCCGCCATCGGCAGTTTCGGAATCATGCAGGCCAAAATCGCCGACATGTATAGCGCGCTGCAATCCTCGCGCGCCTTCGCCTATGCCGTGGCCCGCGCCTACGACGCCGGTGAACGCTCGCGGGTGGATGCCGCCGCCTGCCTGCTGCACGCCAGCGAAGCGGCGGTGCAGGTCGCGCTGGAATGCATCCAATCTCTTGGCGGCAACGGTTACATCAACGACTACGACGCCGGCCGCATCCTGCGCGATGCCAAGCTGTATGCCATCGGTGCCGGCACCAACGAAATCCGCCGCATGCTGATCGGGCGCGAACTGTTCGACGGCCGGCAATAATTTCAAAATAAGGAACCCCCTATGAGCTCCATCGTCATTCTCGGCGCCAAACGTACCGCACTCGGCGCCCTGCTCGGCCAATTCACCGGCGTGCCCAGCCCGCAGCTCGGCGCCACCGCCATCAAGGCCGCCCTGGAACAGGCGGGCGTCAGCGGTGACCAGGTCGATGAAGTCCTGATGGGTTGCGTGCTTCCGGCCGGACTCGGCCAGGCGCCGGCACGCCAGGCCGCCATCGCGGCCGGTGTGGCCCTGAAGGCCGGCGCCACCACCCTCAATAAAGTCTGCGGCTCGGGTATGAAGGCCGTGATGTTCGGCCATGACCTGATCAAGGCCGGTTCGGCGGAAGTAGTGATAGCCGGCGGCATGGAATCGATGACCAATGCCCCGCACCTGCTGGTGGGTTCACGTACCGGCATCCGCTACGGCAGCGCCGAAATGCTCGACCACATGGCCTGGGACGGCCTGACCAATCCGTATGACAAGCAATCCATGGGGGTCTTCGGCGAGCTGTGCGTGGCCAAATACGGCTTCACCCGCGAACAGCAGGATGCCTTTGCCGCCGAATCGGTGCGCCGTGCCCTGCAGGCCCAGCAAAGCGGTGCTTTCGATGCCGAAATCGCCCCGGTCACGGTGGCGGGGCGCAAAGGCGAGGTGCAGATCGCCAGCGACGAGCAGCCCGGCAAGTGCAATATCGAAAAAATTCCGAGCCTGCGCGCGGCGTTCAAGAAAGACGGCACCATCACGGCTGCCAGCTCGTCCAGCATCAATGACGGTGCCGCGGCATTGGTCTTGAGCTCCGAGGCCTATGCGGCCGCCAACAGCCTGAAACCGATCGCACGCATCGTCGCCCAGGCCTCGTTTGCCCAAGCGCCGGAATGGTTCACCACCGCACCGGTCGGTGCCATCCAGTCGGTACTGGGCAAGGCCGGCTGGGCAGTCGCCGATGTCGATCTGTTCGAAATCAATGAAGCGTTTGCCACCGTCGCGATGGCGCCGATGCATGAACTGGGGATTTCTCATGACAAGGTCAATGTCAACGGCGGCGCCTGCGCACTTGGCCATCCAATCGGGGCTTCCGGGGCCCGGATTCTGGTGACCCTGATTCATGCCCTTCAGGCCCGAGGCCTGCACAAAGGCGTTGCAAGCCTTTGTATTGGCGGGGGTGAGGCCACCGCCATGGCCATCGAACTGGTTTAACTGAACATTTATTTTACTTTTTACTCACAAATACTTGACTATTTCGAAAATGCTGGCATGATTAGTTCTACGTGCGTGATAACGCACGTTTTTTTAATCAAATTCAATATTGAAACTTTGAGGAAATACCCATGTCCCTGAACAAAACCATCATCGCCCTGGCTTTCGCACTGGCCCTGACCGCCTGCTCGAAGCAAGAAGAAGCCACCGAAGCCGCTGCTGACGCCACCGCCGAAGCCGCTGCTGCCACCGACGCCGCTGCTGACGCCACCGCCGCTGCTGCTGACGCCGCCACCGCTGCTGCTGACGCCGCCACCGCCGCTGCTGACGCCGCTGCTGCTCCGGCTGCCGACGCTGCTGCTGCTGACGCCGCTGCTGCTCCGGCCGCTGACGCTGCCGCTGCTCCGGCCGCTGAAGAAGCCAAGAAGTAATAATCGCTCTGCGATTGTTGGAAAAACCGCCGGCAACGGCGGTTTTTTTTTGGGTAAACTAGACGGAAACGGGCGCAAATACATCCCATGCCGAAACTGACCAGCACCATTGATACCGGCTCCGAGGAGTTCGCCGCCAACCGCGCGGCCATGCTGGAACAGCGGGACGCCCTGAAAGCCCGGCTTGCCGCCGTGGCGCTGGGCGGCGGCGAAGCGGCCTGTGCCAAACACAAAGCCCGTGGCAAACTGCTGCCGCGGGAACGCATTGATGCCCTGCTTGATCCGGGCAGCCCTTTTCTGGAGTTCTCGGCCTTGGCCGGAGACGGCCAATACGAGGGTCAGGCACCATCGGCCGGCATTCTTACCGGCATCGGTCGTGTACATGGCATGGAAGTGGTGATTGTCGCCAATGATGCCACGGTCAAAGGCGGCACCTATTTTCCGATGACGGTCAAAAAACATCTGCGTGCGCAGGAAATCGCGATGGAGAACCAGCTGCCGTGCATCTATCTGGTGGATTCCGGCGGCGCCTTCCTGCCGCTGCAGGACGAGGTCTTTCCCGACCGGGAGCATTTCGGCCGTATTTTCTATAATCAGGCACGCATGAGCGCACGCAACATTCCGCAGATCGCTGTGGTGATGGGCTCCTGCACCGCCGGCGGCGCCTATGTGCCGGCGATGTGCGATGAAAGCATCATCGTGCGCGGCCAAGGCACGATTTTTCTGGGCGGCCCGCCGCTGGTGAAAGCCGCTACCGGGGAAATTGTCGATGCCGAAAGCCTGGGCGGAGCCGAGGTGCATACCGGCATATCCGGCGTGGCCGACCATCTGGCCGAAAATGACGAACACGCCCTGATGATCGCGCGCGGCATCGCGGCCAATTTCAACCGGAAAAAACCCGAAACACTGGCGCTCAAGGCCCCGGCCGAACCGGCCTATCCCGCCGAGGAGCTGTACGGCATCATCCCCAAGGATGCCCGTAAGCCCTTCGATGTCCGTGACATCATCGCCCGTCTGGTCGATGGTTCCGAGTTCCAGGAATTCAAGGCGCGCTACGGCAAGACACTCATTACCGGCTTCGCCCATCTGCATGGCTTTCCGATCGGCATCGTCGCCAACAACGGCATCCTGTTTCCGGAAAGCGCGCTCAAGGGCGCGCATTTCATCGAGCTGTGCAATCAACGCAACATTCCGCTGGTGTTCCTGCAGAACATCACCGGCTTCATGGTCGGCCGCAAATACGAACAGGCCGGCATCGCCAAAGACGGCGCCAAGATGGTTACCGCTGTGGCCTGTTCGCATGTACCCAAATTCACCGTGCTGATCGGCGGCAGTTTCGGTGCCGGCAATTACGCGATGTGCGGCCGCGCCTACGGTGCCCGATTCCTCTGGTCCTGGCCGAACGCACGCATTTCGGTCATGGGCGGTGAACAGGCCGCCTCGGTGCTGGCCACGGTCAAACGCGATGGCCTGGAGGCCAAGGGCGAAGCCTGGAGCGCGGAAGACGAAACCGCGTTCAAGGATCCCATCCGCGAACAATACGAGCGCCAAGGACACCCGTTCTATGCCAGCAGCCGGCTTTGGGATGACGGCGTAATCGATCCGGCCGATACCCGCCGCGTTCTGGCCCTGGCCCTGTCGGCCTCGTTGAATGCACCGATTGAACGTGGACCGCCCGCCGTCTATCGGATGTAGAATAAACCCATGGGGGAACAACTTCAGGGTTTGGATATCGCAACGCTTCTGGTCGTGCACCAGATGGTGGCGCTTATCTCGACTGTCGTAATTTTGGCCGGTGCGATTCATGCCAAAGGCCGATTCGGCCTCTGGTTCTGGTTCGGCAGCTTCGCCACCACGGCGTTTTTCCAGCTACTGCGGGACAATGGGCCGACCAGTGAAAGCCCCGGTACTGCTGTGCTCATGGGGCAATATGGCGTGCTGTTGAATGCCACATTCATCGCACTGGCGGTGAAATCCTATCTCGGCAAACCGCTGCGCTGGCATCTCATCAGCGCGATTACTTTATGCACTGCTGTTTCTCTCTGGCTGTTGAGCCGCTTTGTGCCGGAGAGTGCGCTCTCGCTGGCCTTGACTCTGGCTGTGGCAGCCGCACTGACTGCGGTGGCGCTGTCGGACCTGTTACAGGCCTATCGCCGTGAACGCGGCTTTGCACTGGGTTTCGGCACATTTCTCATTGCTCTGCTGCTGGGGCGATTGTTTCTGCGTGGCTTGATTGCTATCACTTCAGCGGATGATGGGACCGCACTGGCCGTCAATTCGACCGCACTGCTGATTTTCATCGCCGCATTGGTGATGCAGGGCTTCGCCATCCTGATGCTGGTCAACGATGATTTGCAGAAAAAAATGTTGGCCTTGGCCGAATACGACGAGCTCACCGGTCTTCTCAACCGGCGCGGCATGGCGAACCGTTTCAAACGTCTTCTGGATCGGGCGCGCCGGGACGGCGCACCGCAGATCAATCTGGCCATCATCGACATGGATCATTTCAAGACCATCAACGACCGCTTCGGGCATGCCGCCGGCGATCAGGTTCTGATCGAGCTGGCGAAGCGCTTGCAGACGCTGGTGCGCCCCAACGATCTGTGCGTGCGGCTGGGCGGTGAGGAATTCGCGGTGTTCTGGACCGGTGTGCCCGCCGACATGGCGGCCGCCATGGCCGAGCGCATCCGTCTGGCCATCAGTATCCGGCCGTTCCAGACCCGCGAGGGCCTGCTGCGTTGCACCATCAGCATCGGCCTTTGCCAGATGAAGCCTGTCGAAAGTCTGGATGATTTCATCGACCGCGCCGACCAGGCCCTGTATGTCGCCAAGGAAGGCGGCCGCAACAAAGTGGTCGTGTTACCGGCCTGATCCTCAGGCGCAGTTTCGGCAGGAGCGGCAATGGCTCTGACAACCCTGAGGTATCGCCACGGCAGGACGCAGAAAGCGGCCCAGTCGACGGCTCCAGGGCGCTTCACGGCATTCAAAGAAATAGCTTGCTTTTGCCTGCCACTGCCACAGCGTCTGCGGGGCGTATTTCCGCATCAGGCGCAGCAGGCACCACAGCACCACCGCATACACCAGCAGCCACTGCAGGACGTCGCTCATGCCAGCGCCGATGCCGTCTGGTAAACCAGGAAGGCGAACAGATAGGCCAGCCCGAACAGGTAGATCACCGCATAAGCGGTGTACTTCCAGGAGTTGGTTTCACGCTTGATGGTGGCGATGGTTGAAATGCACTGCGGGGCGAATACGTACCAGGTCAGTACCGAAAGTGCGGTCGCCAGACTCCACTGCGCGGCCAGGATGCTTCCCAACTGGTTGATGCCCGCCGCGTCGCTGGAGACGGCGTAGACGGTAGCCAGCCCGGAGACGGCCACCTCGCGTGCGGCCATGCCGGGAATCAGGGCGAGTACGATCTGCCAGTTGAATCCGATCGGGGCGAACAGCGGCGCCAACGCATGCCCGATGCGGCCGGCAAAGCTGTAATCGATGGCCGGTCCGGTGAAGCCCTCGGGCGGGCTCGGAAAGCTGGACAGGAACCACAGCAGCACGGTGAGACTGAGAATGATGCCGCCGACCCGGCGCAGGAAGATGCGCATACGGTCCCACAGGCCGATCAGCAGATCACGCAGATTGGGCATCCGATAGGACGGCAATTCCAGCAGCAGGGCATGCTCGGATTTCCGCAGGCTGAGCATTTTCATCACCCATGCCACCGCAAAGACACTCACGATGCCGAACAGGTAAAGCGCGAACAGCACCAGCCCCTGCAGGTTGAACAATCCGGCAACCTCGGTTTCAGGAATGAAGGCACCGATCAGAAGCGTGTAGACCGGCAGACGCGCCGAACAGGTGGTCAGAGGCGCGACCATGATGGTCGCCAGGCGATCGCGCGGATCCTGGATGGAACGCGTGGCCATGATGCCGGGGATGGCACAGGCATAACTCGACAATAGGGGGATGAAAGAACGGCCGGTCAAGCCACTGAGGAACATGACGCGGTCGAGCAGAAATGCGGCGCGCGGCAGATAGCCGGTTTCTTCCAGCGCCAGAATGAATGCGAACAGAATCAGGATCTGTGGCAGGAACTCCAGCACCGTGCCAAGACCGGCAAAGATGCCGTCCTGGATCAGACTCAGCAGAATGCCCTGCGGTATCAGCGTACCGGCCATGCCGGACATCCAGGCCACCGCGGACGAAATGCCGTCCTGGAAAGGCGCGGCCCAGGCATACACGGCCTGGAACATGAAAAACAGGAGCGTGAACAGAACGACGGGGCCGAGCACCGGATGCAGCAACCAACGATCCAAGCGGTCATCGGTCTGCGAGGTCACACGGGGCATGCTGACGCAATCCGCCAGAATGCGCCGCACCTGCTGATGGCTGTCCTCGGGAGCGGGATTCCACTCCACGGGCGGCAGTCCGAATGCATCCGCGGCCAGTGCCGCTTTCAGGGCATCGGCGCCGCGCGAGGACACCGCGACCGTAGGCACCACCGGCACACCGAGTGCCGAGGCCAATGCCGGCACATCGATGGTGATGCCGCGCTTATCCGCGGCATCCATCATGTTCAACGCCACCAGCATCGGTTTGCCAAGCGCCTTCAGCTCCAGCACGAAGCGCAGATGCAGGCGCAGGTTGGTGGCATCGACGACACAGACCAGCACATCGGGGCTGAATCCGTACGTACTGCTGCCCATGCAGATTTCCCGGGTGATTTCCTCATCCGGACTGGCCGCTTTCAGGCTGTACGCGCCCGGAAGGTCAAGGATGCGGACCTGAGACTGGTCAAGGATGAATTGGCCCTCCTTGCGTTCGACGGTGACACCGGCATAATTGGCGACCTTCTGACGGCTTCCGGTCAACAGATTGAATAGCGCGGTCTTGCCGCAGTTCGGGTTGCCGACCAATGCGACATTCAGGGTCTTCACGGCGCCACCGCAATCTGGATTCGTACGGCTTCGGAGGCACGCAGCGCAAACCGGGTGAATCCGATCTGCACCAGCATGGGATCGCCACCGAACGGCGCCAACGCGATGCAACGAACGGCTTCGCCCGGCACAAAGCCGAGATCCAGAAGACGCATGGCGATGGCATCGCCCTCGCCCTGCGGCGTCACCGCCTGCACATGGGCTTCCTGTCCGACGGTCAATTGGCTCAAATTCATGCCCGCTTTCCAAATGGGAATTATTCTCATTATAGCGCTAAGTTGTGAAAATGCGGTTGATTTCGGTCAAGTCCAGCCCGAGATTCAGCCGGTCTTCACACCATGCGGCTGCACGGACCCGGGGAACCCAAGCCATGCCCGTCCCGGTGCGTTATGACCGGAACCGCACGCACCGAGCCGACGGGATATCCGTTATCATTTCCTTTTGGGAATCCTCAGGCCATGTCCGATACCGTCCTGCTTGAACGTCGCGGCACCCTGGCGACGCTCACTCTCAACCGGCCTGCCAGCCATAATGCCTTCGATGCCAGCCTCATTTCCGATCTGGAAGAGGCTTTGGCGGAGGTGGAAGCCACCCGGGCCCGCTGTCTGGTGGTGACCGGGGCTGGAAGCACGTTTTCGGCCGGCGCCGATCTGAACTGGATGCGCGACATGGCGCAGGCCCCGGAAAACGAAAACTTCGAAGATGCCATGGCCCTGGCACGCTGTCTGCGCCGTCTGGACAACCTTTCGATACCGGTGCTGGCGCGGGTCAATGGCTCGGCCTACGGCGGCGGCGTTGGCCTGCTGGCCTGCTGCGATATCGCCATTGGCGTGGATACCGCCAAATTCACCCTCAGCGAAGTCAAACTCGGCTTGGTGCCGGCGGTGATTTCCCCGTATGTGATTGCCGCCATCGGCACACGCCATGCCCGCCGCTATTTTCTGTCAGCGGAGATCTTCGATGCCGCGCAGGCCCTTCATATCGGGCTTTTGCATGACGCCGTGCCGGCTGACCAGCTCGATGCCAGCATCGACCGCATCGTGCATTGGATCGGCAAAGCCGGGCCGAAAGCGGTAGCCGCCGCCAAGCAGCTGATCCGTGATTTCAGTCCGGCAGGAACGGTGTTGCAGATGGAGAACCAGGACAAGGCCAACGCCGAACTGATTGCCCGCCTGCGGGTCAGCACCGAGGGCCAGGAGGGTCTGAGTGCCTTTCTCGAAAAGCGGCCGAGCGGCTGGATCGAACAATGAAAGCGCCGGTCATCAACCTCGATCAGCTCATGCCTGTCGCCCTGTCCGAGCGTCTGCCAGGCGCCACTGATGCCTATCTCGGCGCGGCCATCGCACCGATTTCCTCGGTACTGGGTGCCGAAAAGCTCGGTTACAACCTGACCGTAGTACCACCGGGAAAATCCGCATTCCCGTTCCACAATCATTTCGGCAACGAAGAAATGTTTTTCATCCTCGAAGGCCATGGCGAACTGCGTTTTGGCGCAGACCGTTTCCCACTGCGGGCCGGAGACGTCATCGCGTGTCCCTGCGGCGGCCATGAGCGCGCGCATCAAATCAGCAATACGTCTGAATCCGATAGCCTGCGCTATCTTGCGGTCAGTACCGCCATCAGCCCCGACATGTTCCAGTATCCCGACTCGGGCAAAACCGGAGCCTCGCATTATGCCGGCAGCGATGCCGGCGGTTTTCCGCAGGCCGTGCGCCTGCGGAACCGCATCGAGGACAATCTCGACTATTGGGACGGCGAATGAGCCTGTTCGACAAAATCCTGATTGCCAACCGCGGTGAAATCGCCTGCCGCATCATGCGCAGTTGCCGACAGCTGGGCATCGCTACCGTGGCCGTGTATTCGGAAGCCGACCGCAATGCCGAGCATGTCCGCATCGCCGATGAATCGGTTTGCATCGGCCCGCCGGAGGCAACGGCCAGTTATCTGGACCGGCAGGCCGTTCTGGAGGCCGCGTTGGCCACCGGCAGCCAGGCCATCCATCCCGGTTATGGCTTTCTTTCCGAAAATGCCGAGTTCGCCGAAATGGTGGAGGCCGCCGGCCTGGTGTTCATCGGTCCGAAAGCCAGCAGCATGCGGGCAATGGGTTCCAAGGCGGGCGCCAAAGCCTTGATGGCCGCCCACGGCGTGCCGGTCGTGCCCGGTTACGGCGGCGAGGACCAGGACGCGGCGCATCTGCAGCGTGAAGCCGATGCCGTCGGCTATCCGCTGATGATCAAGGCCGCGCATGGCGGCGGCGGCAAAGGCATGCGCATCGTGCATAAGCCGGGCGCCTTTGCGGCAGCGCTCGAATCCTGCCAGCGTGAGGCGCGCAACGCCTTCGGCAAGGACCGTGTTCTGCTCGAGCGCTACATCGAAAAACCGCGTCATATCGAGTTCCAGATCTTTGCCGACAGCCATGGCAACACCCTCCATCTCGGCGAGCGCGAATGCTCGGCGCAGCGCCGTTTCCAGAAGGTCATCGAAGAATCACCCTCGCCCTTTCTGGATGCCGGCCGTCGCGCACGCATGGCCGATGCGGCCGTGGCCGCCGCGCGCGCCGTGGATTACCGCAATGCCGGAACCGTTGAGTTCATCGTTGCGCCCAACGGTGATTTTTACTTCATGGAAATCAATTCCCGGCTGCAGGTCGAGCATCCGGTCACTGAAATGGTTACCGGGCTTGATCTGGTCCAGTGGCAGATTGAAGTCGCGGCCGGTCGCCCGCTTCCTCTATCGCAGGACGCCGTCCGCCATCAGGGCCACGCGATTGAAGTGCGCCTGTATGCGGAAAACCCGGATCTGAATTTCATGCCCGGCAGCGGCACCATCCGCCAGCTGCATCTGCCCGACACCGGCCCCGGCCTGCGCATCGATGGCGGATTCCGCCAAGGCGATCATGTCAGCGTTTACTACGATCCGATGCTGGCCAAGCTGATCGTCCATGCCGACAGCCGCGAAGCCGCCCTGCACCGCCTGCAGGACGCTCTAGCCGGCTGCCAGATTTTCGGTTTGCCGAGCAATATCGGATTTCTCGAAGATTTGGTCGCGCACCCGGCGGTCCAGCGCGGCGATATCGACACCGGCTTTCTCGACCGGAACCTCGATGAGGTCCTGAAACAACCGGAACAGCTGCCGGCCTGGCACCCGATTGCTGCGGCTTATTTCAGCCTGAAGGCAGCCGAGCATGCGGTAACGGTCGCCGATGCCGACGATCCCTGGTCGCAACGCAATTTCTGGCGGCAACATGGCCATGCTGCGTTCCGCGTCGCGTTGAAACACCATGCCGATTACGAACTTTTCCAGATCCGATTGGCCAGCGATCAGCTGACCCTGAGCGTTCACGATGCCGTGTTCGAAGCGCGCATCCGGGACGGCGGCATGGAATCGGTATCGCTGGATCTGGATGGCCGGCACCATACCCTGCACTGCTTCCGTTATGACAACGCCTTGGTGGTCCACGACGGCCGGCGCCGGTCGCACTGGCAGATCCGGATTCCGGGCAGTGATGCCGGCGATGGCGCCAACCGTTCCGACGGATTCATCCGGGCACCGATGCCCGGCAAACTGGCGGTGCTGAAGGTGCAGTCCGGGCAATCGGTGCAGGCCGGCGACGAACTGGCGATCATGGAGTCCATGAAAATGGAACTCAGCATCAAGGCGCCGGGCAACGGCAGCATCACCGGAATTCTTGCCGAAGCCGGAAGCATGCTGGATGCCGATGCCGGCATTTTCAGCTGGGAATCCGCGAATGACTGACCATGTCCGCATTGTCGAAGTGGCCGCGCGTGACGGCCTGCAGAATGAATCGGGATTCGTGGCCACCGCCGATAAAGCCGAACTGATCCGCCGCCTGGCCGACTGCGGACTCTGCACCATCGAGGCGACCAGCTTCGTCAGCCCGAAATGGGTGCCGCAGCTGGCCGATGCCGAACAATTGTTTGCCCTGCTTCCGAAAGACGATGGCCGCCGGTATCCGGTACTGGTGCCGAACCTGAAAGGCTACGAACGCGCTGTTGCCTGCGGCGTCCGGGAAGTGGCGGTGTTCGCCGCCGCGTCGGAGGCGTTCAGCATGCGCAACATCAATGCCAGCATCGATGAAAGCATCGCACGATTCCAGCCCGTACTCGAACGCGCCATGGAAGATGGCATCGCCGTACGCGGTTACATCTCGACCGTCCTGGGTTGCCCTTATCAAGGCGCAGTCGACACCGCCGATGTCGTGCGACTGGCCAAAACCCTCAGAGACATGGGCTGTTACGAAATCTCCCTGGGTGACACGATAGGCATCGGTACCGCGCATGCCGCACGCAGGCTTGTTCAGGCCGTGGCCACTGAAATCCCGATGGAGACGATTGCCGTGCACTTCCACGACACCTATGGACAGGCTCTGGCCAATGTCTACGCCTGCCTTGAGGCCGGCGTGCGCACCGTGGATGCCTCGGTTTCCGGTACCGGCGGCTGCCCGTATGCCAAAGGCGCCAGCGGCAATCTGGCCACCGAAGATCTGGTTTATGCGCTGCATGGCATGGGCTTTGCCACCGGCGTGGATTTGGCTAGACTGGTCGACACCGGCGCCTGGCTGAGCCGACTGCTCGGCCGGCAGAGCGCCAGCAAAGTCAACCGGGCCCTGCACCATGAAAAACCGTAACTGGAAAATCCGTCCGATTACGCCCCACGACGATTCTCGTGTGGCTTACATCATCCGTAGCGTGATGCCGGAATTCGGTGCCGACGGCGAGGGATTCGCCATCCATGATCCGGAAGTGGACTGGATGAGCAGAGCCTACAACGCGCCCCGCAGTGCCTACTACGTGGTCGAACTGGAAGGCCAGGTCATGGGCGGCGGCGGCATTGCGCCCTTGGAAGGGGCGACCAATCCACGCATCTGCGAGTTGCGTAAGATGTATTTCCTGCCGGCACTGCGCGGACTGGGTGCCGGTCAGGCGCTGATGGATGCCTGCCTTGCCAAGGCCCGTGATTTCGGATTCGAACTGTGCTACCTGGAAACGCTCGCCGGCATGGACAGCGCCATGGCGCTGTATCACAAAGCCGGGTTCCGATCCTTGGAAAAACCCATGGGGAACACCGGCCACGGCGGCTGCAACCGGTTTTTTTCGAAAAGCCTGTAAGGGATCAGCGCGTCCTGCCGAGCTCGATGAAGAAATTGCTATCACCCTCGTTGCTGTGACCATAACCCATCATCAGCAATCCGATCCAGGAATCGAAACCGAGATAAACGCTGCCGTGCGTCTGATAGTCATCGAAAACGATGGCGCTGTCATACCAGATCTTGCCACGTTCAATTGAGCCGCCCAGTACCAAGGATCTACCGAGAAGCTTACCCAGTTCATAGTTATAGCCGGCGAAAACGAGAGCATAGTTCTCGGCGAACTGCTGCTCGGCTTGGTATCCGGCAAAACGGGTGACGCCGCCTAGGCTGTAGTAGTTCTGGAAGCCGGCATCCCCACTGAACGTATTGTGGTAGCGCAGTCCGGCGAATCCGGAATGCTTGCCAAGGGCGCGGGCATGCATTAAATCGAAATTGAACTGGCGGTAGCTGTCATCACTGCCCCAGGCATCCACGGAACTGACCACGGAGGCTTCCAGGACATTGCCGTTTCGCGGCAGGTACAGCGAATCGACGGTGTCGATGGTAAACCCGAGCGCGAGCTCACGGCGCTGGTAGTCGTACTCCGGAAACGCTGTCGAACCAATGTTGCGCTCAAGCCGGCCGTTGGCGATGTTGGCCTGAAGGCTAAGTTCGCCCCAATTGCCATAGGATCGGCCGAGCTTGGCACTCATGAACACGGTCGGCGCGGCATATTCCACCAGCACGTTTTCATTGCCATCAATCAGGGACAGCAAGGGTTTTTCGTAACCGACGCGGATATCGGTGAAGTAAGGCGACGCCGGCGCGAGCGGCTGGTACCATTCGCTGGTCAGGCTGGGCTCGTCACCCAAGGTCAGCAGCGTGCGCAACTCGCCGCCGGAAGGATTCATCGGGGCGATGGTGACGCCGGCGGTGATGTTGAACAGGAACTGGCCTTTCGAGCTGCCGCTGAAGTTCAGTCCGTACTCGCCGAAATATTTACCGACGACCGGCGGCGTCACGGTCACTTTCAGGCCGGCCTCGCCCTGCTTTTCGACGACCTCATAGCTCACCAGTTCCAGCGGATACTGGCCGTAAATGGCGTGGATCTGTTTATCGATTTCATCGCGGTCGATGGCTTCGCCCTTCAGTAAATTCAGATGGCGTGAAAAAACACGGTCATCGTATTCCGTGCGGTTATCCAATTCGATGAACGCTATCCGCGTCTGTGCATCGCGGTTCGGCAAAGGACGGCGCGCCGGCAATTCCGGACGGGCCAGAGCGGCGAGACGCGGCGCCGCTGCCGCTGCGGCCTTGTCGCCGATTTCGAGCGCCAATGCGGCTTTCTCGAACGATGCTGTGGTCACGTCCTTGCCCAGATCCGGCTGGATCAGGATATCCTTCGGTCCGAGCGTTGCCAGCTGGGCCTGGGTATTGCCTACGGTCAACAGACCCATGACCTGGTCGCCGATGGCCAGTGCGCTGCTTTCCGACGTAATGGCCGAGAGCGGCGTGCCGACATCGACGGCGATGACGATGTCGGCGCCCATGGCACGCACGACATCGACCGGCACCTGGTTGACCAGGCCGCCGTCGACCAGAATGCGTCCGTCGATGGTGACCGGATTGAACGCGCCGGGAATCGACATGCTCGCCCGCATGGCTTTGGCCAGACTGCCGGAATCGAGAACCACGGCTTTGCCGGTGTTGATGTCGGTTGCCACTGCACGGTAGGGAATCGGGAGGCGATTGAAATCGGTCACGCCCGAGGAGGCCGCAATCTGGCGCTCGAGAAAGAGTTGGATATTTTCACCGGCCAGCAGTCCGGAGGAAATCCGCAGGCCGTTCTTGCCGATACCCGGCTTGGCCGGCGCCAGAGACTCCAAATCGTCCTGTTTGCGCCGGAAGCTTCGATCCTGACGCGCCACGGTGTCCTTCATGACGGTGTTCCAATCCATGGTCCGCAGCATGGTTTCCATATCCGCGGTACTCATGCCCGAGGCATACAGGCCACCGACCAGCGAGCCCATGGAAGTGCCGGCGATGCAATCGACCGGGATGCCCTGGCGTTCGATTTCCTTGAGCACGCTCAGGTGCGCGATGCCGCGGGCGCCGCCGCCGCCAAGAACCAAGCCGATGCGGGGGCGCGGATTATCGGGATCCGCAGCGCGGCAGGGCAAGGGGGCATCGGCGGCAACCGCTTGGCCGCAGGCCAGCAGGACACACAAGGCGAGTTTGATTTTCATGGGAACTTACCATGGGGAATATGCCGCCATTTTACGAGGTTTTCGGCGGATTTTTGCTAAAATGATGCATTCCACCGAGGGTTTACCATGAATCTTTCCGATATCCGCGCCATCATCACCGGCGGCGTTTCCGGGCTTGGCTTCGCCGTCGCCCAGCACATCGTCGCCCATGGCGGCAAAGTCGCACTGTTCGACATCAACAGCCTGAAAGCGGCAGAGGCCATCACTTCGCTTGGCGCAGGTAATGCCGCCTACTTCAGCACCGATGTGTCCGACGAAGACCAGGTCGCCGAGAATACCGCCAAGGCCACCGAATTCATGGGTGGGCTGAACGCCGCCATCAACTGTGCCGGTATCATCGGCGCCGGACGGGTTCTTGGCCGCGAGGCCTGCATGCCGCTGGCCCAGTTCTCCACCACCATCCGCGTCAATCTGATTGGTAGCTTCAATGTCGCCAAGGCGGCGGCCGATGTGATGCAGCATAATCCTTCCGGCGAAGACGGCGAGCGCGGCGTCATCATCAATACCGCCTCGGTGGCGGCCTTTGACGGACAAATCGGTCAGGCGGCTTATTCGGCCTCCAAGGGCGGCGTGGTCGGCATGACCCTGCCGATGGCCCGCGAATTGGCCCGTTTCGGCATCCGCGTGATGACCATCGCCCCCGGCATTTTCTGGACTCCGATGGTGGACGGCATGCCGCCGGCCGTGCAGGAATCGCTGTCGGCATCGATCCCCTTCCCGGCCCGCCTCGGCAAGCCGGAGGAGTTCGCTGCGACCGCCGCATTTATTCTGCAAAATCGCTACCTCAACGGCGAAACCATCCGCCTCGACGGCTCGGTCCGTCTGGCCGCCAAATAACCCACTACGGATTTCCCCATGAAAGCTTGCGATGTCAAAAAAGGCAATGTCGTCGAATACAACAACACCGTGTATCAGATCCGCGATATCGAACGCTCCGCGCCGCAGGGCCGCGGCGGTAATGTTACCTTCCGCTTCACCATGTATTCGGTGCCGGCCGGCAACAAATACGATCTCAGCCTGCGCGCCGACGATGATTTGAAGGAACTGGATCTGGTACGCCGCGAGGCCGGCTTCTCGTACATGGACGGCGACGCCTTCGTTTTCCTCGACAGCGAGGACTTCACCCCCTACCAGCTGGATGCCAACATCATCGGCGACATGGCCGGCTATATCACCGAAGGCCTTGAAGGCGTTTACGTGCAGCTGATCGATGACGCACCGGTCGCCATCCAGATGCCGCCGAGTGTAGTCCTTGAAGTCGTCGACACACCGCCCGAGCTCAAGGGCGGCACCGCCACCAAGCGCCCGAAACCGGCCAAGCTCAGCACCGGCATCGAAATCCAGGTGCCCGAATACATCAGCAACGGCGAGAAAATCCTGGTCTCCACGGTCACCGGCGAGTTCAACGGCCGCGCCTGATGCGAAGCGATTACGGTGTTCGGCTGGAGCCGCTGGCACTGCATCATGCCGAAGACCTGCAGACGGCTAGCGCGGACGGTGCCATCTGGCAGTTGAATTACACCACGGCACCCGGTCCGGATCTGGAATCGGTACGCGACTACATCACCGCCGCGCTCACCGGGCAGAAGCGTGGCGAATGCCGGCCGTTTGCGGTTTTTGATGCTGCCGGCCGCGTGCTCGGCTCGACCCGTTTCTACGACATCGATGCCGCCACACCGACCGTGGCCATCGGCTACACCTGGTACGCGGCCAGCGCCCAACGCACGCGCGTCAACACCGCCTGCAAGCGCCTGCTTCTGGAAGATGCCTTCGAGGTCATGTCTGTTACTGCGGTGTATTTCCACACCAGCCATTTGAATCTACGCTCACAGGCCGCCATTGCGCGTATCGGTGCCCGACGCGATGGCATCCTGCGCCAGCACAAGCGCCATAAAGACGGCAGTCTGCGCGATACCTATACCTACTCCATCCTCGATAGCGAATGGCCGGCAATCCGGCAACGCCTGGACATGCGGCTGCTGGCCGGTTAAATCAAGCCCGTTGCAGCCAGCGCTGCGCCATGCGCCGTATGGAGGCATCCAGACCGGCCTCCTGTGCCAGGTCGGCGACATCGAACCATCGGAGTTCAAAAGACTCGGTATTTCCGGAAAACTGCCGGGAACCCATCGCCCGCACCACGAAACGGATGTCGTAATGCCAATGCTCCGGCACCTCTCCGCGCGCGGGAATGCGGTGTTTGTCCAGATCGAAAACGACCGGATCCAGGTAGAGATCGGGCAGTCCGGTTTCCTCCACGGCCTCACGCAGGGCAACCCCCGCCAGATCCCAGTTCCCATCGGCATGGCCACCCGGCTGAAGCCAGCGGTCCAGCTTACGGTGATGCATCAACAAGGCCTGCCGGCCGTCGGTTGTGACTACCCAGGCCGAACCGGTCAGGTGCCCATCAAGCCGGCTGCGCTGGCAGGCGTCTGCGTGGCCGGCAACCAGCGCCATAAACTCCTCCCGGAGCGCGCTTTCTGCCGCCCCGGAAACCGGAAAATTCGCCAGCGATTCCAGCAAGTTGTGTCGAAAATCAGTCATGGTGGTGAATAATTCCCCGAATAGGCCGGAAAGGGCTTTACCCCTGAGTTCATCTAGCTTATGGTAAACGGGTTCGTCCGGATTGCCCGGTACGTTCATATCGCACAATAAAAACCTACTTAGAGGGCAGATTTATGGCCAATACCCCCACCACGGGACTTCTTTCGCGCATGCTCATGCGCAAAAGCGTAGAACAAGTCCAAAGGGAAAGCGAAACCAGTACGCTAAAACGCACATTGGGCAAGTGGAATCTCGTTTTCCTTGGCGTCGGCTGCATCATCGGTGCCGGCATTTTCGTCAGAACCGGCAACGCGGCGGCTTTACATGCTGGTCCGGCGGTTTTGTTGTCATTCCTGGTCGCCGGCGTGGTCTGCGCCTTGGCCGGTCTGTGTTATGCCGAACTGTCCTCGACCCTGCCGGTTTCCGGCTCGGCCTATACCTACAGCTACACCACGGTCGGCGAATTCGCCGCATGGATCATGGGCGGGCTGCTCCTGCTGGAATACGGCCTGGCCGCTTCGGTGGTCGCGGTCGGCTGGTCCGGTTACATGGTCAGTCTGCTGGGTGATTACGGCCTGGTGATTCCACCCGAACTGACCGGCCCCTACGGACACGCGCTGATGCGTGACGGGGCTGCCGTGATCGGAACGGATGGCAATGCGGTCACCACCCTGTTCAATCTTCCGGCCTTCCTGATCTGCCTTGCCCTCGCCGGCCTGCTGATCATCGGTGTTTCCGAAAGCGCCAAAGTGAACAATGTCATCGTCGCCATCAAGGCCTCGGTCATCATCGCCTTCATCATCATCGTCGGCTGGTTCGTTATTCAGCACTTCGATACCCTGAAAGCCAACTGGGACCCGTTCATTCCCGAAGCGACCGGTAAAGAAGGCGAATTCGGTTGGGGCGGAATTTTCCGCGCCGCATCGATTGTTTTCTTTGCATACATCGGCTTTGAAGCCGTCTCTACGGCAGGACAGGAAGCCAAAGACCCGAAACGCGACATGCCTTTCGGCATCATCGGATCCCTGTTGATCTGTACCGTCCTTTACATCCTGGTCGCGATTGTGATGACCCTGATGGTCAACTACAAGATGTTGAACGTGCCCGATCCGGTTGCCGTTGCAGTGGATGCCATGGGTCCGGCCTGGGGCTGGTTTGCCAAGACCATCAAGATCGGCGCCATCATCGGCCTGACTTCGGTCATCCTGGTGCTGATGTACGGCCAAACCCGCATCTTCTACACCATGGCCCGCGACGGTCTGCTGCCGAAAGTGTTCTCGAGAGTGCATTCGAAGTTCAAGACCCCGTGGATCAACACCATCCTGGTCGGCTTCCTGACCGCATCTTCGGCCGCGTTCTTCGACATCAACACCCTCGGCGACATGACCTCGGTCGGTACGCTGGCGGCGTTCGGCATCGTCTGCCTGTCGGTCATCTGGCTGCGCACCACCCACCCTGAAATTCCGCGCGGCTTCAAGGTACCGCTGTATCCGGTGCTGCCGGCTTTCGGCATCGTGGCCTGCTTCGCCCTGATCTTCACGGTTGAAACCCGCGTTCTGGTGTTCTTCGGCTGGTATGTGCTGGCGGCGATCATTCTCTACTTCGTGTACGGCATGCGCAATTCGCAGCTGCAGAAAGGCCTGCAACAGCACGAGTAAGCCGGATTAAACGTGATTGAAAACGGCGCCCTCGGGCGCCGTTTTTTATTCCGGATCAGATTCGGTTGAATCCGGAAGTGCGGGCAGATCATCTTCCAACAGCGCGAACGGAACCGACTTGGTGGTTTTGGCGCCCAGCGCCTTCAGCTGTTCCGTCTGCCGGACCAGATTGCCTTTCCCGGAAGACAGGCGCTTCAGTGCCGAATCCTGGGCCTCATTGGCCATCGCCAGTGCCTTGCTGACTTTGGCCATGTCGGTGCTGAAGGCCACGAACTGGTCGTAGAGTTTGCCGGCCTGCTCGGCGATCTTCATGGCATTGCTGCTGCGCATGTCGAGTTTCTGCAGGTGCGCCACGGTACGGCAGGTGGCCAGCAAGGTACTCGGCGCCGCCAGCACGATGTTTTTATCGAGCGCATAGGTATACAGGCCGTCGTCGGCACGGAGTGCATCGATGAAAGCCGACTCGACCGGAATGAAAATCAGCACGAAATCCAGATTGCGCTTGCCGGGCAGTTCTTCGTAGGCTTTTGCCGACAGCCCGTCGATATGGTTCTTCAGCGAGCGCACATGCTCCTTCAGCGCGGTTTCGCGTTCGAGGGCGGATTCGGCGTTGATATAGCGGTCATAGGCAGTGAGCGACACCTTGGAGTCGACGATGATGGCTTTGTTTTCCGGCAGGAAGATGATGCAATCCGGTTGCTTGCGGCCGTTCTGTTCATCGACATAGGAGAACTGCGCATGGTAATCACGGCCTTCGGTCAGGCCGGAGGCATCGAGAATTCGGCCCAGGACCTGTTCGCCCCAGCCGCCCTGGGTCTTGTTGTCCCCTTTGAGCGCGCGGGTCAGATTGGTCGCTTCTTCGGCCATGCGCAGATTCAGTTCCTTCAGAGTATGGATACCCTGATTGGTCTGCTGAACCGTGTTCCTGAACTCGCCGATTTGGGTCTTGAGCGGGTTCAGCATCGCCTCCAGATGCTCTTTGCTCTGGCTTTTGAAGGCTGTCGATTTTTCGTCGAAAATGCGGTTGGCCAGATTCTCGAAGTTTTCCTTGAGCCGGCTTTCAGCCGAAACAAGCTGCTGCAACTGTTCGGCGGCGGCCGCTTCCCGCGCAGCGGCACCGGACTCCAAGGCAGCATGCTTCTCGCGCATGGCCGCCAGATCGGCAGCTTGAGCGGCAAGCCTGCGGTTTTCGTCACGCAGATAGTCCAATTGCGCGACAAGGGCTGTTTTCTTCAGCATGAATACCACCGCTGCGACAGCAGCAGCGATCAGTAGAACCAGCAAAACAAGATGGATGGCATCAAAGGACATAAAAAAGCCAAGCTCGAAGGGAACTTGGCTTATCTTACGGCATGGCGGTCTCGTATTCCGAGACCGCGGGAATCCGAGGTGGAATCAGGCCTTCTTGGCCCAGGCCGAGCACCAGCCGGCCGGGGCGACGGCAAAGCCCGGGAATATGCCGCAGCCTTTGGTGGCGGGCTGGAACAGCGCGCAGTTGGCACAATTGCTGCCAGGCTTCACACCCACGCCTTTTTTGGCATCGGCGACATATTTCAGCGCGACCGCCTGCGGATTGGTCGCCGGCAGCGGCTTGAGGGCCTGGGCAGAAGCCGTAGCGGAGAGCATGGCGCCGGCAAACGGCAGGGCCGCCACCGAAACCAGGCCGCGGACCAGGAACTGACGACGGCTGTTTTCTTGGGATTTCATGGTAACGCTCCTATAATCATGAGAAAATGGACTTGGGACAATCATACCTTTACGGACTCAATTCTGGCTTAATCCAAGTCAACGAATTGGCAATTTTCTGTAATACTTTCAATCAATTGAGAATGACTCTTATTCATGAATTTTCAGGACGCCAACGCAGAACTCGAACGCCTCATCGCGTGCACGGCAAAATTGGCTGCCGCAGGCCTGACGCCCGCGACCAGCAGCAACTTTTCCATCCGCGCCGATGCCGAAAACTGTCTGATCACGGTCAGCGGCAGGGACAAGGGGCGTCTGAGCGCGGATGATTTCATGCGGGTCGACAGCCGTGGCATGGCACTGGAACCCGGACGCACATCTTCCGCCGAAACCCTGCTGCACACCCAGATCTACCGGGAACGTCCGGAGGCCGGTGCGGTAATGCATACCCATTCACTGGCACAGACACTGCTGTCGATGCGGCACGCCAATGATGGCTTCATCGAAATCAAAGGCTACGAGCTGCTGAAAGCGTTCCATGGCATCAAAACGCACGACACCGCCATCCGCATTCCTATTGTGGCCAATTCCCAGGACATGAACGCCTTGTGCGAGGCCATCGCGCCCGCCTTCGCCGAAACCGCATTCTGGGGCTACCTGATTGCCGGTCACGGCCTGTATGCCTGGGGCCGCGATGTTGAAGAAGCACACCGTCACCTGGACGCCTTTGAGTTTCTTTTAACCGCTGAAATGACCAAACTGGGATTCCGCACATGAGCCGTTTACGCGTATTTTCCGAAACCGCCCCCGATACCGTACTTTTCGAAAGCAGTGATGCCGCCGTCATCGCCGCACAGCTTGAAACAATCGGAGTCGGTTTTGAACGCTGGGCGGTCCGCCCGATTACCGACGATGCCAGCAACGAATCTATTCTTGCAGCCTACCAGCCTGAAATCGACCAGCTGGTGGCGGAGAACGGTTTCCGTGCCGTCGATGTGGTCAGCATCAATCCCGACCACCCCGAACGCGAAACCATGCGTGCGAAATTCCTGAGCGAGCACAGCCACAAGGAAGATGAAGTGCGCTTCTTCGTCCGCGGCTCCGGTCTTTTCACCCTCCATATCGAAGACCGCGTCTACGAAATCCTGTGTCAAACCCAGGATCTGATCCGTGTTCCGGACGGCACCAAGCACTGGTTCGACATGGGTCCCGCGCCGCGCTTTACCGCCATCCGCTTCTTCACCGAGGCCGATGGCTGGGTCGGTTATTTCACCGACTCCGGACTTGCCGAGCGCTTTCCACGCTACGAAGGCCATGCATGAGTGCGGTCAAGGCCATCATCACCGATATCGAAGGCACCACCAGTTCCATTGCCTTCGTACGGGAAGTTCTGTTTCCGCATGCGCGCGAAGCCTTGCCGCGCTTCCTGCAGGAACAGCATGGTCGCGCCGAAGTCATGCACTGGATCAAAACGGTGGCCGAAGAAAATGGGCTGCCTGCGAGTGATCTTGATGGCGTTACCGAAATCCTGCTGCAGTGGATCGATCAGGACCGAAAACACACGGCATTGAAGGGGCTGCAGGGCATGATCTGGGTCGATGGCTACGCCAGGGCGACCTTCAAAGCGCCGGTCTATGAGGATGCCGATGCCGCACTGCGCCGCTGGCATTCCGCAGGAATTCCGCTTTACGTGTACAGCTCCGGCTCGGTTCCCGCCCAGAAACTGTTTTTCGCACACACCGACCATGGCGATCTGTGCCCGCTGTTCTCGGGACATTACGATACCGAAATCGGGGGCAAGCGCGAGGCTGGAAGCTACGGACGCATCGCCGACAGCATCGGTATTGCTCCGGAAAATCTATTATTCCTGTCCGATATCGTCGAGGAACTCGATGCTGCTCGGGATGCCGGATGGCAGACGATGCTGATCGACCGACGCGAAGACTATCCGCAGGCGCGCACCGGCGCTGCCGCGCACGGGCACACACGGGCCGAACGATTCAGCGACATTACCGCGCTTTAAGGCTGGCGCGCTTCCAGGCGGTAAATGGCATCCTGCGTGATCTCACCAAGCCAATCGTCGATGGCCCGCACACGGATGCGGTGCTCGCCGAGCGCCAAATCCGTGGGCAAAGCGAAACGCCAGAGATGGCTGGAAACGGTGGCTTCCGGAGCACGGTCATAGCCGGCCAAGGCCGGTGCGGCGTCATCCCGTAGATTCATGGCAAGCACCCGCGGGTCCGCCTTATCGACGCGCTGCATCGACTGCCAGGCACCGTCATCGATTTTGACTTCCACACGGGCATCCGGACGCGCCATGAACACGTTCGCGTACAGGCCGACCCCCGGATAGGCGCCCTGTCTGAGGACCTGCGGGGCATGCAGGGCCATCGCGGCATCCGGGCGGTTACCGGCATTGAACCACTGAAGCCGGTAATCCCCACTTGAAATGTGCAGACGGGCATAACCGTTCGGCGTGCCGTCGCTCATCATGGCATCGGGCAGACCGTCTTTATCCTTTTCACCGGCCCAATAGCCGCCGCAGGTGGCACCGGCATTGTATTCGAACACGCGGCCGGCGCCGTGCCAATCGCTGTCCGGACCATGGCGGACGAGATTCTGCGCATGCGAATGCGCCGTAAGCAACAAGACATCCCGGAAAGGCGCAAGCAGTTTGAACAGACGCCGGCGATCGGCGCCGCGGAAGGTTTCGGCACCGCCTTGGGTCTGGAAGAAGGGAATATGCGCCGAAATCACCAGCAGTTTGTTTTTATCGGCTCCGGCCAGATAGCGCGCCAGGAAATGGAACTGCGATTCGCGCAGACCGCCGATATAGAGCGGCTTGGAGCCTGGCCGGTAAATCACATCATCCATGACGATGAAGTTGGCTTCCTGTTCTTCCCAAGCGAAGGTATCCGGCCCGAATTGGGCGCGGAAGCTTTCCAGTGAATCCGCATCGCTGGCCGCATCGAAATCGATATCGTGGTTTCCAGCGGCGTAAAGGCGCGGAATGCCGAGCAAACTGTCGGCTTTTTTAACTTCCGGCAACAGCGTTAAATCATCATGCACGATGTCGCCGAGGCTGATCCCGAGTGTTGCTGCCGGATTACCGCGCAGCGGCGCGATGATGTCACGGAGGTAGTAATCGACATCGACGGTCGACTTCGGCTGCGGATCACCGAACACCAGGACCGAAAGCGGCGAGTCTTCAGGCTGCACAGCCGGATGCACGGCGAACGATTTGCAACCGGCGTCGGAATGCGGCACGCCACCGTATTTCAGGCCCATGGCGCTTCCGGCCTGATTGGCGAAAAAATCCGGGAGTCCATCGCTGCGCATTGGCAGCACGTAGCCTGCCGGCTTGATGATGAACAGGGTTTTCCCGGGCAAGGCAGGCAGCCGGTAGCGGCCATCGCTGTCGCTGCGGACGATGTGTTCGCCATCGGAAACACCGACTCCGGACAGTCCGCGTTCGCCCGGATCGAAAACACCGTTGCGGTTGGCATCGATGAACACCCTGCTGTCACACTCCGCACGCAGCATCGACGGAATAAGCGCCAATGCCGCAGACAGCAGGATGCCGGCGCGCATGGTTATTGTGCGGCCCGTGCCGCCATCAGCAACTCGCCATGCTCGACCAGATCGACCATGCGCTGGACCTCGCCATCCATGGCGCGGTCGGCTGACATGAAGGCGATATGCCGGCGCACTGCCGCCAATGCCGCCGCCACCGGACGACCCGGCGTGAATTCAGCGGCTTCGGCGAGTTCGGCACGCAGCGCTTCGACCTCCGCCATGAAAGCGGCATGATCAGCATCCCCGGCGCCCGGAGCGCCGTTGATTTTGGAAGCCAGGGCAGCACTGTCATGGCCAGAAGCAAGCTGGCGGGCCGCATTGATCATGTCCTTGCGGAATTCGAGCGCCTGCGCCGCGGTATAGATTTCCAGAGCGATGACCTTGCCGAGATCCTGGGCCATATCCAACACGTGACGGGCCTCGTTGGCGCCCATGGAGACGTGGTCTTCGGCGTTGGCGCTGGTCGGAATGGAATAAACCGAAGCCGGATGGGCGCGGGTCGCCAGATCATTGACGATGGCTGCGGCTGTGTATTGGACGATCATGAATCCGCTTTCGGTGCCGTCTTCATTGCCGATCAGAAATGCCGGCAGACCGTCATTGGTGGCCGGATCGACCAGCTTGTTGAGCCGGCGTTCGGAAATGGAGGCCAATACCGGAATCGCGGCTTTGACGTAACTCATCACCAGCGCCAATGGCATGCCGTGGAAGTGACCGGCGGAAACGATCTGGTCCTCGATATTGCGTGCGCCTTCCAGCCCCGGAAAAATCAAAGGATTGTCGGTCACGGCATTGAGCTCGATTTCAAGCACCCGCCGCGCCTGGGCAACGGCATCACGGACGGCACCATGCACCTGCGGGATGCAGCGCAGTGAATAACTGTCCTGCGGCTGGTGTTTTTTTCCGCCCCGGAACGGCTTGAAGCGCTGGTAGAATTTTTCCCGGCCGTGGCGTTGGCTGAGCGGCACCCAATCCCAGGCGATATCGAAGTTCAAGGCATCCAGCGAAGCATCCGGCCAGCATCGGGGCAGCCAGGATTTGAAGCGCGGCACCAGATGATAGGCGATATCGGTCAGTTTCGAACCCGCCAGGAACTGCTGAAGATGTTTGGCGGTATGGACCTGCCCCGGATGCGGGCGCAGGGCATGCACATGGTCATCGAAGGCGCGCATGCGGCCTGCGAAGGCATCGAGCGTCATGGCGGCCGCAAGATCGGCCGTATCGCAGAGCTCTTCCAGCTTGGCCACCGCCAGCACGCCGGTCGCGAGCATCTGCGCGGTTCCGTTATTCAAGGCCAGACCTTCCTTGTGCGACAGCACGATCGGCTCCAGACCGGCCTTGGCCAGCGCGTCGGCACCGGACAGACGCTCGCCGTCAAAAAAAGCTTCGCCGCCGCCGAGCAATACGATGGCCAGATGCGACAACGGTGCCAGATCGCCACTGGCACCGACGGAGCCGAGTTTCGGTACGACCGGCACCACGCCGGCATTGAGCAACGCGGTCAACGCCTGCAGGGTTTCCACCCGGATACCCGAATGACCGCGCATCAGCGTGTTGATGCGGATGACCATCATGGCCCGAACCACTTCCGGTGCGAACGGCTCGCCCACGCACACGGCATGGGTGATGATCAGATTGCGTTGCAGTTCCTGCAGAAGCGTTTCGCCGCTGCGCCGGCTGTCGCGGATCGGATGTGCGCCCAAGAGTTTGTCGGCATTGGACCCGAAACCGGTGGAAATGCCGTACAGGGGTTGCTGCTGGGTGACCTGTTCGGCCAGAAACTCCGCGGTTGCGGCCACTTTCGGCAGCTGCGAGGGATCCAGAACCACACTGGCACCGTAGGCAACGGCCACCACCTGCTCATGGCTGAGTCCGGTGCCGGTCAGGGTGATTGATTTCATAAGCCCCACTCCTTGGCTTGGCTCAGGCAACGCAGCAAATCGGCACGGGCGATTTCAACCTGCTTGCCGGTTGCCAGATTCTTCAGACTCACCACACCCTTGGCCTGCTCGCTTTCGCCAAACAGGATCATGTAGCTGAAACCGACTTTGTCGGCATATTGGAACTGCTTGGCCAGTTTCTTGGCTTCCAGCTGCACTTCGCAGGCGATTCCGGCGGCACGCAGTTCCGCGGCCATGGCCAGCGACTCCGGAAGGTCTTCGTCGCGCATCAGACCGATCAGTACCATGTGGCTATGCGGATCCGGGGCGATCAGACCGGCCTCGCGCAGCTGCCAGAACAGCCGGCTGGCGCCGATGGAAATCCCGACGCCGGGAAGTTTCGATTTGCTGTAGTGGCTGGCCAGGTTGTCATAGCGCCCACCGGAACAGATCGAGCCGATCTGCGGATAATCGTCCAACGTGGTTTCATAGACGGTGCCGGTATAGTAATCCAGGCCGCGGGCAATCGAGAAATTCAGGGCGTAGTTCTTTTCGGGGACGCCAAGATCTTTGAGCATGGTCAACACGGTCGCCAGTTCGGCCACGCCTTCGGCGGTCTGCGGATAACGCGCGGCGATATCGGACAGGATGGCCTGCGCCGAGGCATGACTGCTGGAGCGCATGAGTACGAAGCCGAGAATCTGTTCAATGACCGCATGCGGCAAACCGAAGCCCTCGCCCTTCAAGGTCTGCGCCACTGCTTCGGCACCGCGCTTGTCAATCTTGTCGATTTCGCGCAATACAGCCGCCTGATGTGCACCGTCACCGATACCGATGGCTTCGAAGAAGCCGCACAGGATTTTCCGGTTGTTGAGCGAGATGGTGAACGGCCCGATGGCCAGCTCCGAAAAAACGGCATGGATGACCGCTGGAATTTCCGCATCGTAGCGCACCGAAAGCGCATCCTTTCCGACCACATCGATGTCGCACTGATAGAACTCTCGGAAGCGTCCTTTCTGCGCGCGCTCACCGCGGTAAACCCGCTGGATCTGGTAACGGCGAAATGGAAAGGCCAGTTGGTGTTCGTGCTCGGCCACATAGCGGGCCAAAGGCACGGTCAGATCGAAGCGCAGGGCAAGTTCCGGAGCGCCGCCCTGCTCCAGAGCACCGGTCGACTGCACGAAGTACACCTGTCGCTCGGTTTCGCCGCCGGTTTTGGTCAGCAGCACTTCGCTCAACTCGAACACCGGCGTTTCAATCGGCAGAAATCCGAAGCGCTCATAATTGCGCCGGATGACTTCGAGCATATGGTTGAAAGTACGTTGCTCGCCGGGCAGCAGTTCCAGGGTACCGGCGGGGGTGCGGGGCTTGATCACAATCGACTCCTACGTTCAAGCCCTTATTTTAACGGGTTGCCGGCGGTTTCGGAGATTCCATGCGAAATAGCGCCGAGAGCCCTAAAAAAGGGCTTTAGCGGTCAGGGCTCGGGGTTTTTTCATGCCAAGTCTTTTCCGGAGCAGGGAAAATACGGTAAAATAGCGGAATCGGGGTGTAGCTCAGTCTGGTAGAGCGCTACGTTCGGGACGTAGAGGTCGCAGGTTCGAATCCTGTCTCCCCGACCAACTTTCACAGCGCCGCAAGGCGCTGTTTCAGTTTCTCAAGCCCGAGATTCGCTCCGGCCCCCTCGGAAGTGCTTGCGGCCAGGCTTTCCTCGGGAGTCCGGGACCGCTGCCATCAGTATCGGTCCGATTGCGAGCTGCCGGGACATGGGCCAATCTGCAGGCCAAAGCTTGCTAAAATAAGTCCATGACCCTCCATTTCTATAACAATCTGCACCGCCGGCTGGAAGCCTTCACGCCCGCCGATCCCGCCAATGTCACGGTCTACCTGTGCGGCCCGACGGTTTACAACTATGTGCATATCGGAAACGCCCGTGGTCCGGTGGTGTTCGATGTCCTGATCAAACTGCTGCGCCGGCGCTATCCGAAAGTGACGTATGCGCGCAACATCACCGATGTCGATGACAAAATCAATGCCGCTGCCAAAGCCTTGGATGTCCCGATCTCGACCATTACCGGCAAATACACCGCCATCTACCGCGCCGACATGGCCGCGCTCGGCATCCAGGCGCCCGACATCGAACCGCATGCCACCGACCATATCCCGCATATCATCGCGATGATTGAACGCCTGATTGCCGTCGGACACGCCTATGCCGCGGAAGGCCATGTGCTGTTTGCCGTCGACAGTTACGCCGAGTACGGGCAGCTGTCGCGCCGCAGTCTGGATGAAATGATCGCCGGGGCGCGTGTGGAAGTCGCACCCTATAAGCGCCACCCGGGCGACTTCGTACTCTGGAAGCCCTCTACCCCCGACCTGCCGGGCTGGGATTCGCCCTGGGGTGTCGGTCGTCCAGGCTGGCATATCGAATGCTCGGCGATGAGCGAGGCCCACCTGGGCGAAACCATCGACATCCATGCCGGCGGCGTCGATCTGCAATTCCCGCACCACGAGAACGAAATCGCCCAGAGCACCTGTGCCCATGGCGGCAAGGTGTTCGCGCGCTTCTGGCTGCACAACGGCATGCTCAATTTCGGCGGCAGCAAGATGTCGAAATCGGTCGGCAATGTCAGCATCCTGCATGAATTGCTGGAAAATCACCCGCCGGAAGCCCTGCGCTATGCCCTGCTCTCGGCGCATTATCGGCAACCGCTGGACTGGTCCGATGCATTGATTGAGCAGAGCGTGAAGACACTCGACCGCTTGTACGGCACGCTGCGTGATCTGGGCGACGTCGACGCCGGCAGCCTGGCCATTCCCGTATCCATCGAATCGGCTTTGTGCGATGACCTCAACACGCCGCAGGCGCTGGCCGAAATCGCCAATCTGGCCGGCCAGGCGCGGCGCAGCGAAAACGCGGATGATCGCGCCGCGTTGAAAGGGCAGCTGCTGGGCGCGGCCGCAGCACTCGGCCTGCTGCAGCAGGCACCGGAAACCTGGTTCGCAAAGGGTAGCGATGGCAGCGATGATGTCCGGATTCAGGGCCTTGTCGATGAGCGCATTGCCGCCAAGAACAACCGGGACTTCGCCCGCGCCGACGCCATCCGCAAGCAGCTGGCCGATGAAGGCGTTTTGCTGGAAGACACGCCGCAAGGTGTACGCTGGAAGCGTGCCTGATGCTGCTGCCGACGGAAGCCAATGCCGCCGAAGCGCAGGAAGCCATTGTCGAAGAGTTCGCATTTTTCGGGGACTGGTCGGAGCGCTACCAATACCTTATCGACCTCGGCAAACGGCTGCCGGATTTTCCCGAGGCATGGAAAACCGAAGCCAACCGGCTGCAGGGCTGTCAGTCGAACGTGTGGATCGTGCCGCATCGGCAGGACGGCAAACTGTATTTCTCGGCGGCATCCGATTCCAGCATTGTTTCGGGCTTGGTGTATCTGGCCCTCCGGGTCTACTCAGGCCGGACGGCTGAACAAATCCGTGCGACCCCCGCGGATTTCGTGCAGGCCATCGGCCTGAGCAAACACCTGTCACCGACGCGCAGCAACGGCTTTTCCGCATTGCTGGCATTCATCCAAAAGACTGCGGAGTCCGCATGAATTACCGACCTGCCCTGCTCAGCGCCACCATAGCCGCCCTGCTGGCCACGACATCGCTCGATGCCGCCAGTCCGATGGGGCCGGTCAATATTCCGCAACGCTCGGAAATCCCAACATCCCAACATGCTCTGGCATTCTTCATCCAGCGCTTCCAGCATGATCTGGACAGCACCGAACATACCTATGACATCACCGCAGGACTCGCCCGCGAAAATGCCCTGCGCAAGCTTTATCTGGGTTGGCAGGCCCGTCTCGGGGAATTCGACACGGCCGCGCTTTCCGCCGAGGACCGCATCGATGCCGCCCTGTTCCGGCGCGAACTGAACTACCGGCTCAGTCAACTGGATTTCGAGCATATGCGCAATGCCCAGGCTCTGAAACTCCTGCCTGAAGTTGCGCCGCTGATTGCCATGGCCGAAAAGCGCCGTGCCCTGATGCCGCTGGATGCCGGTAAAGCCAAACGTTTGATCGACCGTGCCGCCAGTGCCCTGAAAGCCGACGAAACCGAATTGCGTGGAAACGCCTCGGTGTCGCCGGTCATCGCCCTGCGTGCCGCCAAGCTTCTCTCCGCATTCCGCGACGATTTCAAGCAATGGCATACCTTCTATAACGGATATGACCCGGCGTATACGCAGCAGGTCGCCAAATCCTACGAGCTACTCGACAAGCAGTTCGAGGCGACCGCGAAATTCCTGCGCAACGACATCGCCAAAGCCGTCGACCCGGAAACCATCATCGGTGACCCGATCGGCCGGGATGCCGTGGAGGCCGCGCTTCGCTACGAAATGATTCCGTACAGCCCGGAACAGATTGTGCAATTGGCCGAACGCGAATTGAGCTGGTGCCAGGAAGAAATGCGCAAAGTCGCCGCTGAAATGGGCTATGCCGACTGGCATGATGCGCTCGAACATATCAAGAAAGACGGCCCGGCGGTCGGCGACCAGCCGCAGTACGTGGTCAAGCTGGCGGATGAGGCCATCGACTTCATCGAACGCAGGCAATTGGTCACCATCCCCGGGCTGGCCAAACGCGATTGGCGCATGACCATGCTGACGCCGGAATACCAGCTGCAGGCACCGTTCTTTCTCGGCGGTGAAGATGTCTGGGTCGCCTACCCGCACGACAGCATGCCGGCCGACAAACAGGCCATGGCCTTCCGCGGCAACAACCGCTATTTCTCGCGGGCAGTCGTGCACCACGAGCTGATTCCGGGCCATCACCTGCAGCATTTCTACAACAGCCGCTACAACAGCCATCGTGAACTGTTCGGCACGCCGTTCTGGTCCGAGGGCTGGGCGCTGTATTGGGAATTCCTGCTCTACCAAAAAGGATTCGCCGAATCGCCCGAGCAGAAACTGGGCATGCTGTTCTGGCGCAGTCACCGCGCCGCCCGCATCCTGTTCTCGCTTTCCTTCCATATGGGCACCATGACTCCGCAGCAGTCCATCGACATGCTGGTCGAGCGTGTCGGTCATGAACGGGCCAATGCCGCCGCCGAAGTCCGCCGCAGTTTCGCCGGCGATTACGGTCCGATGTATCAGGCCGCCTACATGCTCGGCGGACTGCAGTTCTGGCAATTGCGGCAGGAACTGGTCGAATCGGGAAAAATGACCGATCGCGAATTCCATGATGCCATCCTGAAAGGCGGCCCGATGCCGGTTTCCGTGGTGCGCAGCCGGCTCATGGGCACCGATCCCGATCCGGATCTGAAACCGGTATGGCGATTCTATCCTGCCCTGGATGCGAAATAAAAAAGCCCCGTTAAGGGGCTTTTTCATGCGTACTCATCCAGAACGTTCCCTAGCATTGGCATGGTTACGCTGGAAAGCGCACTGTAGCAATTCATTATTGACCCCAAATATATGAATTTCCTGTAAATATTTTTATAAGAAGCAGGTAATATTCCTATAGTGAAACGTGGACGATGAGAGTAGGATTCGGGTGACACAGTCTCATTTCAGGATGAATCGAGAATGATGGCAAAAAAACCTAAAAGAATATCCATGCGAATTAAAAGCCTGCTGCTCTTCAGCGGTCTTTGCCTGACGATAATCATCGTATTCGCAATTGAGTCTAGCCTTGTCGATGCATCGGATGTCGCCATCGTCAATTACTGGCAACGGCATTACATTCCATTGACGGCCATCGCACTGTTCATGGCTGGCTATGCATTATGGGAGTATCGCGCACACAGGAAGGCGGAAATAGCGAGCAAGCGACTTGAAAAAATCGCCACAACCGACATGCTGACCGGAGCATACAACCGCCACTTCTTGGTGGATCAGGTAACCGGAGAGATTGCGGAAGCCCGCCGATATGGCCAGAAAATCGGGTTGCTCATACTCGATATCGACCATTTCAAACATATCAATGATCAATTCGGGCATGTTGCCGGCGACCAGGTTCTGAAAGACCTGGTCACGCGAATCCAGGGACAGCTTCGCGAAGCGGATACGCTGGCCCGGTGGGGAGGCGAGGAGTTCCTGGTGCTGCTGCCACATTGCACTTTGGACGACACGCTTGGTCTTGCTGAAAAGCTCAGGAAATTGATTGCGGACAGCGCCTTTCCCGACGTGGGCAGCGTGCAGATCAGCATCGGTGCTAGTGAATACCGGCCAAGAGAAACCTTCATTGAGTGGCTGAATCGAACCGACCAGGCGCTTTACCGGGCCAAATCGGAAGGCCGCAACACGGTGAGAACCGCCGATTAGAACTGCTGATGGAATCGGTGCTGGAAGCCAAATAAAAAAAAGCCCCGGACATGCCGGGGCTTTTTTGAGGCATGGCGCGGATTAATCGCCGAGCTGTTTCTTCTTGTGCTCCCAGCGCTCCTGGGCATCGACAGTGCGTTCCGCCATCGGGCGGCCTTCCAGACGCTTGATGCCGATTTCCTCGCCGGTATCCACGCAGTAGCCGTAGGTGCCGTCGTCGATGGTGGCGATGATCTTGTCGATCTTGTAAAGCAGTTTGCGGTAACGGTCACGGGTCCGCAGTTCGAAGAAATTCTCGGTTTCGCGGGACGCGCGTTCGGCCTCATCGCCGACATCACGCGCCTCTTCTTTCAGTTCATTGATGGTTTCCTGCGTCGCATTGAGCAGGTTTTCACGCTCGGTCATCAGTTTCTGGCGGAAATACTCGAGCTGGAAATCATTCATGTACTCTTCTTTGTCACTCGGCTTGTAGCCGGGCGGCAACTGGACACGACGGACCGATTTCTGCTTCAGGGCTTTCTCGACGACCACTTCGCGTTTCACATAACCGGCGCGGGCGCCCTTTCGGACGGGCTTTGGTGCGGGCGGCGGCGGGATTTGTTTTTCGGGGACTTTAACGGCTACAGGCACGGATTTCTTCGCTTCAGGCTTCTTGACTTCGGGTTTCTTGCTGACAGGGGCCTTGGCGATCGGTTTGCTGGGCGTGACGGCGGCTTTTTTTACGGGTTTGGCTAACGGCTTCTTGGCGACCGGCTTTTTGGCAGGCAGCTTGGCTTTGGCAACAGGCTTTTTGGCAACAGGCTTTTTGGCAATCGGCTTTTTGGCAATCGGCTTTTTGACCGGCTTTAACGGCTTTTTGGCAGGCACCTTGGCTTTAGCAGCGGGCTTCTTGGCGACCGGCTTCTTGGCAATCGGCTTCTTGGCAATCGGCTTTTTGACCGGCTTTAACGGCTTTTTGGCGGAAGCCTTGGCCTTGGCTTTAGCAACGGGTTTCTTGGCGACCGGCTTTTTGGCGACGGGTTTCTTTACCGGTTTGGTCGGCTTTTTTGCGGGCGCCTTGGCTTTGGCAACGGGCTTCTTGGCTTTCGCGGGCTTGGCGGCGGCTTTTTTTACCGTCTTCTTCGCGGGCTTGGCGGCCTTGGCGGCCGGCTTGCGGGCGACCGGTTTTTTACCGGGTTTTACCGTTTTTTTGCTAGCCACGTGGGGAGTTCCTCATTGGTTTAGGCTCAGGACATCTTTTATAGCCTACACTATAGTCCTTCGCAAGATGTTGCGGTGATATTTTATGCTGAAAACGCTGGCTCTGTGGCTGCTACGCGGTTACCAAGTGATGATCAGCCCCCTGCTGGGCCAAACCTGCCGTTTCAGCCCGTCCTGTTCGAATTATTCGATGCAGGCCATCGAGCGCTTCGGCTTTTTCAAGGGCGTCTACCTGACCGCCACCCGCCTCCTGCGCTGCCATCCGTTCCATCCCGGCGGCTATGATCCCGTTCCGGAAAAATGCAGCCACCACTCCCATTCCTGAAATCCACGGAAACACCATGACCTATACCCTGACCCTGATCCGCCCGGACGACTGGCACATCCATTTCCGGGACGGCGCTGCCATGCGCAACGTGATAACGGATACGGCCCGTGTTTTCGGTCGTGCGATCGTCATGCCCAACCTGAAACCACCGGTGGTCACTGTGGCCGATGCCGAGGCTTACCGGCAACGGCTGGCCGAGGCCACGGCCGGCAGCGCCTTCCAGCCGCTGATGACCCTTTACCTGACGGACAATACGCGTGCGGACGAAATACTGCGGGCAAAAGCCAGCGGCTTCGTGCATGCGGTGAAATACTATCCTGCCGGCGCCACCACCAATTCCGATTCCGGCGTGACCGACCTGGCCAAGGCCGCGGAGGCGATTGCGGCCATGGAAGCCTGCGGCATGCCACTGCTGCTGCACGGCGAAGTCACCCATTCCGAAATCGATATTTTCGACCGGGAAGCGGTGTTCATCGAACGGCATCTGGCGCCCTTGCTGCGCGACTATCCGCGCCTGAAAGTCGTCCTGGAACACATCACCACACGCCAGGCGGCTGAATTCGTCGCGGCAGCCCCGGTCAATGTCGCGGCCACCATCACCGCACATCATCTGCTGTACAACCGCAACGCCATGTTCCAGGGTGGCATACGGCCGCACATGTACTGCCTTCCCGTACTCAAGCGTGAACCGCACCGGGTGGCACTGGTCGAAGCGGCGGTGTCCGGAAGTCCGAAATTCTTTCTCGGTACCGACAGCGCACCGCACGCCACCGGCAGCAAGGAGTCATCCTGCGGTTGCGCCGGAATCTATACCGCACATGCGGCCATCGAACTGTATGCGGAAGCTTTCGAGGATGCCGGCGCACTGGACCGGCTGGAAGGCTTTGCCAGCTTTCACGGTGCCGATTTCTACGGACTGCCGCGCAATACCGACCGGATCACGCTCAAACGCGAGCCGTGGATTGTTCCGCAGCAGCTACCCCTGGGTGACGAAATGTTGACGCCGCTCAGAGCGGGCGAAAGTCTGCGCTGGAAAGTCGTTTAAACCGGATCAGCGAAAGCCGCGCACGGCCCGCCAGGCGTCCCAGGCATAGCCCGGCGTCAGCGAGGGCTGCTTACCGGATCGCAGCGCCAACAGCCGTCGGCGGATGAAACGCCGCTGCGCTTCGCGGTAGGCATTGCCGGCCGTCTGTTGCGGCAGCAGTGCAAGCAGCTCTGCCAACCAATCGTCCGAGAGCGCCTGTGTGGACGTTTCCATGGCCTGATGGCGTGCCAGCAGATGCATCGGCACCAGGCCACGGTCGAAGGCCTGCAGTCCGCCGGGCAGACGCATCAGCAGCAGCTGGGCGGTGATGACCGCACTGTCCTGCCCGTTGCCGCCGCCGAAAAGTGCCGCTTCGGTTTCGGCAAGCGCCGTCGTCAAAGGCAGCAACTGCTGCTTCAAGGCCTCGGTGTTACCGGCCCGCAAGGGCACTTTCGCGGAAATGGCCAGGATGGGATCGGCGATGCGGAAAAATGCGGCATCGGTTTCCTGCAGCGCCACGGTCAAGGGGTGACGCGCCTGCCGTGCCGTCATCCGCTGCAATTCATCGGCCCACCAGAGTGATTTCGGGGTACGCACGGCTTCCTGCTCGATGGCGAAAGCGCAGTCCTGCAGTTCACACAGCAGCGCGCCCCACGCTGCGGCCGAAGGCCGGATGGCGGCGGGCAGAAAACCCTGCAGCAGTGACAGTTCCGGCCATTGCGTCTGCCATTTTCCGGTGAAACTCTGCAGTGCGTCGGACCCGGACATCAGCGGCTGCGCAACAGTCCGTGCTCAATCAATTCCAGAGGCGTGGCTGCCAAATCATCGGCCTGCCAGCGCTGCGGGTCGTCATCATCCGGGCGGTAACCCCAGAGCGCCCCGATGGAACGCATGCCGGCGGCATTGGCGGCCTGCACGTCGCGTTCGTCATCACCCACATACACCACCTTTTCCGGAACCTCGCCCAGTACCGTACAGGCATGCAGCAACTGATCCGGATCCGGCTTCTTGCGCGGCAGACTGTCGCCGCCGAGCAGGATGGCACTGCGCCGCGACCAACCCAGCTTTTCAATCAGCGGCTCGGCCAGATAAAAGGGCTTATTGGTGACGATACCCCAGCGCGATTGCTGCATTTCGATATGCGCGAGTACTTCCGCGACGCCGTCGAACAGCCGGCTATGGGCAGCGAGTGCAGCTTCGTAGTGTGCGAGGAATTCCGGCAGCAGGGCGTCGCGCTGCTGCTCGTCAGATCCGATAAAGCTGCGCTTGAGCATGGCGCGCGCACCTTTGGACACCACGGGACGGAATACCTCGAAGTCGACCGGCGGCTCGCCTTTCTCGGCCAGCAGCACGGCCATGGCTGCATGCAGGTCGCGGGCGCTGTCCAGCAGCGTGCCGTCCAGATCGAACAGAATCAGCGGCGCAATCGGCTCAGACATCGGGCTTGCGTGCCGTCATCAGGTAATTGACGGAGGTATTGGAGCCGACACTGGCCGTTCGGGTCAGCGGATTGTAGTGCAGGCCGCTGACGTCTTCCAGAACGAATCCGGTATGCCGCAGCGCGGATGCCAATTCCGAAGGTTTGATGAAACTGCGGTAATCATGCGTGCCTTTGGGCAGAAGCCGTGCCACGTATTCGGCACCGACGACGGCCAGTGCGAACGCTGCCGGCGTACGGTTGATGGTCGACAGGAATAGGCTTCCACCCGGCTTGAGGACATCGAAACAGGCCTGGACGATGGCCTGCGGATCGGGCACATGCTCGAGCATTTCCATGCAGGTCACCGCATCGAATGTCCCGGGCTGTTCAGCGGCCAGTGCTTCGGCGGAAACAACGCGGTATTCGGCCTGCAAACCCGACTCCAGCAAATGCAACCGGGCGATGTCGATCAATTGCTCGGAAAGATCGATGCCGGTGGCGCGTGCGCCCTCGGCGGCCATGGCTTCGGTCAGCAAACCGCCGCCGCAGCCGACATCGAGTATGCGCAGATTGGACAGCGGCCGGACCCGCCGGATATAGGCCAGACGGACGGGGTTGAGTTCATGCAAGGGGCGTTGCGGGCCGTTGGGATCCCACCAGCGGCTGGCGAGCGCGCTGAATTTTTCGATTTCCTGCGGATTGACATTGCCGTTCATGGGCGCGGTATCTCCCGGATGGTTTTTTGCCAGCGGCGTGCGGTGGAAAGAATGCGCTCCTGATCCATGTCCTGCAGTTCGCGCTTGAGCATTTTGGCGCGGCCGGCGATCCAGACATCCCCCACCCAATGCCGCGCACCGGCATAGACCAGCTGGGAAACGACATCGTACACCGGAGCGGCTTCAATCCGGTCCAGATCAATGGCAATGATATCGGCTTGTTTGCCCGGTTCGAGGGAGCCGATGTGCTGCTCGAGACCCATGGCACGTGCTCCGGCCAAGGTGGCGGCGTGCAGGGCCCGACCGGCCTTGAACACGGTGGCATCGGCGGAAACCGCTTTGGCCAGCAGCGCGGCCGTGCGCAGTTCGTCGAACATGTCCAGGTCATTGTTGCTGGCACAGCCATCGGTGCCGATGGCCAGATTGACCCCGGCCGACAACAGATCACCGACCGGACAGAAGCCGGATGCGAGTTTGAGGTTGGATTGCGGACAATGCACCACCGACACGCCGCGGGCGGCGCACAGCGCGATTTCCTCAGACGTCAACTGGGTCATATGCACCGCGGTCAGCCGTTCATTGACCAAGCCAAGCCGATCTAGGCGCGCCAGCGGTCGCTGACCGTACTGATTGAGCGAATCCGTGATCTCCTGCGCGGTTTCATGGATGTGGCAATGCACCGGCAAATCCAGCTGTTCGGCATAACGGCGGATGCGCTCGAAGCTGTCATCGCACACGGTATAGGGCGCATGCGGGGTCATGCTGAAGCTGAGCAGCGGATGTGATCGGTATTGATCATGCACCGCCAGACCTTTGTCGAAATACTCGTCCTGGTTGGACGCCCAGGCCGAGGGAAAATCGATGACCGGAATACTGATGGCGGCGCGAAAGCCCAGACGGTCGTAGGTGCGCGCCTGGGCATCGGGGAAGAAGTAGTTTTCGTTGCAGCAGGTGGTGCCGCCGCGGATCATTTCGGCAACGGCCAACTCGATGCCGTCGGCGACGAACTCCGGCGTCATCACCGCGCGCTCGATCGGCCAGACATGCTCGGTGAGCCAGGGCATCAGTGCCAGATCATCGGCGACGCCGCGCATCAGGCTCATCGGGTTGTGGGTGTGGGCATTGACCAGACCGGGCATCAACACCGACCCGGGGCGTTGCACATGGGCCTCCGGCGCATAACGGGCACGCGCCTCGTCAATCGGCAGGATGGCGGTGATGCGGTCACCGTCGATGACCAGGGCATGCGCCTCCAGCACCTGCCCGGCAGGCTGCACGGGAATGATCCAGCCGGCTTCAATCAGCCAATCGCAGGGCCGCCGCGCTTCGGACATCGCTTATTTCACGCGGCTGAAGTATTCGCCGGATCGCGTATCGACCTTGATCATTTCATCCTGTGCCACGAACAGCGGTACGCGCACGGTCGCGCCGGTTTCCAGCTTGGCCGGCTTGCCGCCGCCGCCGGAGGTGTCGCCGCGCACGCCCGGATCGGTTTCCACGATCTTGAGCTCGACGAAGTTCGGCGGCTGCACGGCAATCGGTTGGCCGTTCCAGAGTGTGACCACGCAGTCTTCTTCGCCCTTCAGCCATTTCCAGGAATCGCCCATGGCGTTCTTGTCGGCCTGGACCTGTTCGAAGGTTTCCTGCTGCATGAAATGCCAGTATTCACCGTCGGCATACAGAAACTGCATGTCGGTATCCATCACATCGGCGGCTTCGAGGTTGTCGGTGGCTTTCATGGTCATTTCGACCACGCGGCCGGATTTGATGCTGCGGTATTTGACGCGGGTAAAGGCCTGCCCCTTGCCCGGCTTCACATATTCGGTTTCGGTGATCACGCACGGGTCGTTGTTGACCAGAATCTTCATGCCGTTCTTCACATCATTCATGCCGTAACTGGCCATTGCCTGCTCCTGAAATTCACCGGCGGCCCGGCCGCGGGTTACAATACCGTATTGAAAACACGGCCTTTCCGGCCGTTCCAGCGCTCTATGATACCCGTCAAACCCCTCCCCGCTCAAATCCCGAAATGGCAGCAGCTGTGGCGCGATAGCCTGCGTGACCCGCTGGAACTGCTGGAAATACTGGGTTTGACCGCCTTTTCGGACCGGATTTCAGTCAAGTCCGGAGACGCATTCGCCTTCCGGGTTCCGCGCGGTTTCGCCGCCAAAATGCGCCATGGCGACATCCATGACCCGCTCCTGCGGCAGGTTCTGCCGCTTACCGAGGAAGAAAGCCTGACGCCCGGCTACAGCATCGATGCCGTGGGTGACCTGACGGCCCGGGGCGCGACCGGGGTATTGCATAAATACCGGGGCCGCGCACTGTTGGTCGCGACCGGCTCCTGCGCAATCAATTGCCGGTACTGTTTCCGGCGCCACTTCCCCTATGCCGAAGAAACGGCCGCCGCAGGCCAGTGGCAGGAAGCCATCGATTATCTGCGCAATGATGCCAGCATTCATGAAGTCATCCTGTCCGGCGGGGATCCGCTATCCCTGGCGACCCCGAAATTGGCACAGCTGACCGATGCCCTGAAGACCATGCCGCAGCTGAAGCGCCTGCGCCTGCATACCCGTTTGCCGGTGGTCCTGCCCGAGCGCATCGATGCCGGGCTTCTGGAATGGCTGTCCGGGCTGCCCTGGCCGGTGACGGTGGTGATCCATGCCAACCATGGCAATGAACTGGGACCGGATGTGGGCGATGCGCTGCAGCGCCTGCGGCAAGCCGGGACGACCCTGCTCAACCAGTCGGTCCTGTTGGCAGGCGTCAATGACGACCTTGCAGTGCTGTGCCGGCTTTCCGAAAGCCTGCACGCCATGGGCGTGCTGCCGTATTATCTGCACCAGCTAGACCGGGTGCAGGGGGCTGCGCATTTTTCCGTTCCCCAGGAGCGTGCCATCGCCCTGCACCGGGAGCTCATGGCGGCTTTGCCGGGCTATCTGGTTCCGAAACTGGTCCGGGAAACCGCCGGCGAACCGAACAAATCCCCGCTTTACTAGCCTGCAACCGTCTTTTTTTGCTATTGTTATCAAAAGCAAGGACGGACTTCTTATGTCAAAACCTGAACAAGCACTCCGCCTGTTGCTGATCGAGGAGCAACTCGAGCAGGCGGAGTTCCTGATCAGTCACATCCGAAACGGCGGCATTGCCGTTCGTCCGGAACGTGCCGACGACGGCGAGCAGTTCGAACAGCTGCTGGACGCCAGCCGCATCGATCTGGTGATGGCCGATAGCGCAAGTACCGTGCTGCCGCTGAAGTCCGTGACCGATATCATCCAACGCCGCGGCAAGGACATCCCGGTGATTGCCATCCTCGAACACATGGATGACGCTGCGGTTCTGAAAGCCCTGTCCGATGGCGCGACCGACGCGGTCATCCGCGGCGAGCCGAAACAGATCCAGCATGTCATCCGCCAGCAATTCCACGCCCTGCTCAACCGCCGTCAAATCCGCCATTTCGAGGCCGATCTGCGCGAATCCGAACGGCGTTGCAACAATCTGATCGAGTCCTCTCGCGATCCGATTGCCTACATCCACGACGGCATGCACATTCACGCCAACGAGTCCTATCTGCAGATGTTCGGCTATGCCAATTTCGATGAACTCGAAGGCATGCCCATTCTCGATCTGATCGATGAAAGCCAACAGGTGAACTTCAAAAAAATCCTGAAGGAATTCGTCAAATCAAAGCAATGCCCGCCTTCCATCCGTGTCATCCTGCATCCCGAAAAGGGTCCGCCGTCCGAGGTCGAACTCGAACTCTCCCCCGCCAGCTATGATGGCGAGTCCTGTCTGCAGCTGGTCGCACGTCCGCAATTGACCGACAGCAAGCTCAGCGAACAGCTGAAGGAGCTCAAGGACCGCGATCCGAACACCATGCTGTTCAACCGCAAGTATTTCATGGGACAGCTCGAGGCCATGGTCGCCAAGGCCTCCGCCTCGGGCACCGGCAACCAAGCCATTCTTCTGGTGGAGGCCAACCAGTTCGAGATGCGTACCCGAAATCTGGACATGACCGTGGCCGACCAGGTTCTGGTGGAATTCTCCGCGCGGCTGTCGACATTGATCATGAACAGCGGAATCTGCTGCCATTACCGGGATCAGACCCTGGCCATCATCTGCTCCGACAGCCGTTACGACCAGACCCAGGCGCTGTGCGAGAAAATCCATGCCGCCTTCGACAATCTGCTGATGGAGGTCGGCGAGAATGCCATCACTTTCAGCGTCAGTGTCGCCGGCGTGCAGATCACCGAACAGAATGCGAGCGTCCCGGAAATCCTGAACCGCGCCAACCATCTGCTGCAATCCATGGACGGTCTGGGTGGAAACCGCTTCGAGGTCTTCGACCCCGGCGCCGGCGAACGGGCCGATGTCGAACTCGACAAAGCCTGGAAAGACCGCCTTGAAAAAGCACTGACCGACGGCGAATTCATCCTGAATTACCAGCCCATCATCAATCTGAGTCAGGACGAGCTGATCGACAGCTATGAATTGCTGATCCGGCTGCAGTCGGCCGACGGCGAAGCCATCCTGCCCGACCACTTCCTGCCCATCGCCCAGCGCCACGGCCTGAGTGACGACATCGACCGCTGGGTAGTCAGCCAGGCCATCAGCCTTCTGGCCGAAAAACAATCGCGCAACATCGATACCCAGATTTTCGTCAAGATCTCGCCGGAATCGCTGCAGGACAACACCCTCATCGATCTCGTCGCGAAATCCCTGATGGCCAATGCCGTTGAAGGCTGGCGTTTGATCCTGGAACTGCCCGAGTCGCAGATGATCACCCGTCTCAAGCAGGCGCAGAGCTTCAAATCGGCGATGAGCGCACTCGGCGTCCGCATCTGCCTGACCCAGTTCGGCACCAGCGTGGATTCGGTCAAAATGCTGAGCCATTTCGATGCCGACCTGATCAAGATCGACCGTAGCTTCATCGAAGACCTCGATAAGAACACCGAGCATCAGGCGAAAATCCGCGAATTCGTCCAGAATGCGCGCAATCTCGACAAATCCACCGTGGCTGAATTCGTCTCCGATGCCAATACCGTCAGCCTGCTGTTCAGTGCAGGCGTGGACTGGATCCAGGGCAATTTCCTGTCGCCGCCGCTGACGCAGACGAATTTCGATTTCAGCACCTGAAAAAAACCGCCTTACGGCGGTTTTTTTTCCGGATGATGCCTGCTCTCAGCGCGATACCGCGGATCCGCTGTTGCGCAGGGCATCGATGCGGACTTCCAGCGGCGGATGGGTCATCATCAAAGCGCCGATGCCCGACTTCAGGCCGCCGGAAATGCCGAAGGCGGCGATCTGCGTCGGCAGCGTGCTTTGCCCGTGGTTCTGGGCCAGACGCTGCAGCGCGGCAATCATCTTTTCCTTGCCGGCCAGATTGGCACCGCCGGCATCGGCACGGAATTCACGCTGACGGCTGAACCAGGCGGTGATGAAGGATGCGAACAGGCCGAAAACCATGTCGAGCACGAACACCACCATGTAGTAACCGAAGCCGGCGCCATCGCGGTTGCCGAACACGACCGAATCGACCACGCGGCCGACAATGCGCGAGAGAACGATGACGAAGGTATTCATCACGCCCTGCAGGAGGGCCATGGTGACCATGTCACCGTTGGCGACGTGACTGACCTCATGTCCCAGAACGGCTTCGGCTTCGTCGCGGCTCATCGAGCGCAGCAGGCCGGTTGAGACCGCCACCAGCGAATTGTTGCGGCTCGGGCCGGTGGCGAAGGCGTTGATTTCCGGCGCGTCGTAGATGCCGACTTCAGGCATTTTGATGCCGGCCTTCTCGGATTGGCGGCGCACGGTGGACACCAGCCACTGCTCCAGCTCATTCTGCGGATTCTCGATCAGGTGCATGC
>CAJAPA010000159.1 GCA_903942465.1 uncultured Gammaproteobacteria bacterium | reverse complement strand
GTGCTGTCGCTGCGCAAACTGGTGGTCATCGGTGCCGCGGCGGTATTTGCCGCCGCCGCGCTGCTGTTCACCCTGTTGCCGAAGGAACTGGCGCCGCAGGAAGATCAGGGCCTGATCATCGGTTTCGCCAGTGCGCCAGAAGGCGCCACCATCGACTACACCGACGGCTACGCCAAGCAGATGGAAAAGGTGTTCGAGAACGTGGTCGAGCGCGACCGTTCCTTCGTCATCGTCGGATTCGGTGAAGTCACCTCCGCCATCGGTTTCGTCGGCCTGAAGGACTGGGACGAGCGCGCGCGCACCGCACAGCAGATCGCCGGCAGTCTGTTCCCGCAGTTCATGGGCATTTCCGGGCTGATGGCGTTCCCGGTCACGCCGCCGCCGCTCGGCCAAGGCGGTTTCGGCCAACCGGTCAGCTTCGTTGTGCAGACCACCGGCACTTGGGAAGAGCTGGACGGCACGGTCAAGAAACTGCTGACCAAGATGCAGGAAAATCCGAAGCTGACCAATCCGGACACCGATCTGAAATTGAACAAGCCCGAGCTGCGCGTACTGATGAACCGCGACAAGATCGCGTCGGTCGGCACCGATGTCGGCACGGTCGGCCGCACCCTGGAAACCATGCTCGGCGGCCGCAACGTAACCCGCTTCAAGAAGGGTTCCGAACAGTACGACGTGATCGTGCAGGTCGATGACGGCCTGCGCCGCACGCCGGAATCGCTGGCCAACATCTACGTGCGCGGCAGCGATGGTCTGGTGCAGATGAGCAATCTGGCCACGGTGTCGGAAACCGTGGCGGCCAAGGAACTCAACCACTTCAACAAAATGCGTTCGGCGGTGATCAGTGCCGGCTTGGCGCCCGGCTATTCGCAGGGTGAAGCGCTGAGCTGGATGGAAAACGCCCTGCAACAGGTCGCGCCCGGGGCGCAGTACGATCTGGACGGTCAATCGCGCGAGTACCGCGAATCCGGGTCCAGCACCGTGGCGTTACTTGCGCTGGCGCTGGTGTTCATCTACCTGGTGTTGGCCGCACAGTTCGAGAGCTTCATCGATCCGTTCGTGATTCTGGTTTCGGTACCGCTGGCGGTGTTTGGCGCATTCCTATGCTTGGTGCTGCTCAACACCGGCGCCGGATTCGGTTTCTGGAACGCTACCGGGTCTTGGAACATCTACACCCAGATTGGTGTGGTCACGCTCATCGGCTTGATTTCCAAACACGGCATCATGATTGTCGAATTCGCCAACCAGCTGCAGGAGCAGGGTAAGGGTAAGTTGGAAGCGGTGGTGGAATCTGCCACGCTGCGTCTGCGCCCGATTCTGATGACCACCGGCGCGATGGTGCTTGGTGCAGTGCCGCTGGCGCTGGCCTCGGGTGCCGGCGCGGAAGCGCGTCACCAGATCGGCTGGGTCATCGTCGGCGGGCTGAGCATCGGCACGGTGTTCACCCTGCTGGTGGTGCCGGTGGTGTATTTACTGCTGGCGCGCGATCACCGTCCTGTAGCGGCGTGAATCAATCGCCTCGGTAGCGACACCCCGACGTGCAGGTTTCGTGCACCCACACTTCGCTCAGCGCTGGCAGAGCCGGTTTCAGTTCGTTCCAGATCCAGCGCGCCAGATTCTCGCTGGTCGGGTTTTCCAGGCCGGGCACGTCGTTCAAGTAGTGATGGTCGAGCCGCGCATAGATCGGCTGGAAGGCCGATTTGATGTCAGTGAAATCCATGATCCAGCCGGTGTGTTCGCCGGGGGTGCCGGCCACGAACAGTTCCACCAGAAAGGAATGGCCGTGCAGGCGCGCGCACTTGTGCCCGTCCGGCACGTTCGGCAGACGGTGGGCGGCTTCAATGTGGAATTTCTTGTAGATTTCCATG
>CAJAPA010000158.1 GCA_903942465.1 uncultured Gammaproteobacteria bacterium | reverse complement strand
CGCTTTTCCGCGTTTTTACATCCGCGGCTACGGCAACACCGACTTCCGTCTGAACACCTCTCAGCCGGTTTCGCTGGTGTATGACGATGTGGTGCAGGAAAACCCGATTCTCAAAGGCTTCCCGGTGTTCGATCTGGAACAGGTGGAAGTGCTGCGCGGTCCGCAGGGTACGCTTTTCGGCCGTAACTCGCCGGCCGGTGTGGTCAAGTTCAACTCGGTCAAACCGGGTGAAGAGACCAGCGGCTATGCAAAGTTTTCAGCCGCGTCTTACGGTGGCGTGAATCTGGAAGGCGCTGTCGGCGGCGGTTTCGGCGAAGGCTGGAGTGGCCGCGTATCCGGTCTGTACCAGCACCGCGATGATTATGTCGACAATACCTACACCAACGAAAAAGACGCCTACGAAGGCTATGACGAGTTCGCCCTGCGTGGCCAGCTTCGTTTTGAGTCCGAGGACTTCGAAGCCCTGCTCGGCGCCCATTACCGCAACCTCGACGGCACCGCCCGTCTGTTCCGCGCCAATATGATCCAGGCCGGCACCAACAAGCCGGTCAGCGGTTTCGACCGTGACGAAATCGCCATCGACGGCGTGAACGAACAGGAACTGACCCAGTTCGGCGCCAATGCCCGTCTGCGTTGGGATTTCGACGGTATCAGCGTGCATTCGATCACCGGTTTCGAAACCGTGGAAACCTTCAGCCGCGGCGACATCGACGGCGGTTTCGGCGCCTCCTTCCTGCCGGTCTCCGGTCCGGGTTTCATTCCGTTCGCGTCCGAGTCGGCCGACGGCATTCCCGAGCATTCGCAGTGGACCCAGGAATTCCGCATCGAGTCGAACACCGACGCCGCGCTGAACTGGCAGGCCGGTCTGTTCTACTTCAATGAAGACTACAAAGTCGAAAGCTTCAGCTACGATTCGCTTGCCGGCGGCACTCCCGACGGTTACCAGCGCATCCGCCAGACCAATGATTCCTGGGCGGCCTTCGGTGCCATCAACTGGGATATCAGCGACAGCTTTGAACTGCGTGCCGGTGTGCGTTACACGGTCGATAACAAAGAACTGACCGTCGAGGATTACTGGAACACTGGCTTTGTCCCGTGTTTCCTGCTCGGCAAGTGCACCCTGTCGCAACTGGCCGCGCAGGAGCCGGACGGCGACCTGTCGGCCTCGCCGGAAGACAAGAAGTTCAGCTGGGACATTTCGGGCACCTGGAAGCTCAACGAAGACGTCAACCTGTATGCCCGCATCGCTACCGGCTATCGGGGCAGTAGCATCCAGAGCGCCGGTGCGTTCAACGCCAAATCGGTCGCCGATCCGGAAACCTCGACCTCGTTCGAAGCCGGCATCAAGGCCGATTTCTGGGACAACCGCGCCCGCCTGAACGCCAACGTGTTCTATTACGAAGTCAAAGACCAGCAGCTGACCGCCGTCGGCGGTTCGGGCAACGCCAACATCCTGCTCAATGCCGAAAAATCAACCGGGCAGGGCTTCGAACTCGATTTCCAGGCCTATCTGACTGACAGTCTGCTGGTCACCTTGGGCACCGGTTACAACGATACCGAGATCCAGGACAAGACCCTGGCCGTGTCGGTCTGCGCCCAGTGCACCGTGACCGATCCGCTCGATATCAACGGCAAAGCCCTGATCGACGGCAACGCCTTGCCGCAGGCCCCGAAATGGACGCATAACCTGACCGCCCGCTGGGGCATGCCGGTCGGTGACGGCGGCGAGTTCTATGTGCATACCGATTGGGTGTATCGCAGCAAGGTCAACTTCTTCCTGTACGAATCGGTGGAATTCACCGGTGCGTCCTATGTCGAAGGCGGTCTGCGCATCGGTTACAACTGGAACCAAGGTGCTTATGACGTGGCCCTCTATGGCCGCAACATCACCGATGAGCTGGCCATTCTCAGCGGCATCGACTTCAACAACCTGACCGGCATGATCAATGAGCCGCGTACGGTCGGTGTGGAATTCAAAGCCGGCTTCTAAGCGGTGACTTTCGTGTGAAAATCGGAAAGGGCCGGGTCACCGGCCCTTTTCTTTTGCGCTATCCTAGTGGCCACCCCGATTTGGAGTCCGCCATGAGCACTGCCTTTGAATTTTCCGCCACCGATATCGATGGCAAGGACGTTTCCCTCGCCGATTACAAGGGCAGCGTCCTGCTGGTGGTGAATACCGCCTCCAAATGCGGCTTCACGCCGCAGTACACCGGCTTGGAAGCGCTCTGGCGCAAACACCGGGATGCCGGGTTCGCCGTGCTCGGCTTTCCCTGCGACCAGTTCGGCCATCAGGAACCGGGGGATGCCGAAGAAATCAAGAATTTCTGTTCGCTGAGCTATGACGTCAGTTTCCCGATGTTCGGAAAGATCGAAGTCAACGGTAGCGGCGCGCATCCGTTCTACCAGTGGCTGAAGAAAGAAAAGAGCGGGTTGCTCGGCATCGGTGCCATCAAATGGAATTTCACCAAATTCCTGATCGGCCGTGACGGCTCCGTACTGAAGCGTTATGCGCCGACTGACAAGCCGGAAGATATCGAAGCCGACATCCTCGCTGCGTTGAATGCTTAAATCATTCCGAGCAGCGAACGCGTGGCTTCGGTAATCCGGCCGCGCGACAGGAAAAAATCCCAGTAACTGCCGCCCAGTTGGCGCCAGAGCAGGGCGGCACGCACGGCGGCCAGCAGCGCGGCACGGACTTCGGATACGACTTGGGCCTGGGCCAGGTACACCGGATTGCCCTGCACCATGATTTTCGGCCCGAGCGGGCTGATTTTATCGGCGTACAATTTCCCTAGTGCCGCCAGGACATCCGGATGCGTCGCTCCCGAGGTTTCGGCCTGCAGCTTGATGTCCTGCAGTGCGGCATGCACGGTCTGTATCGCCCGCGCATTGCGGTTGAACTGACGCTCGAGATGCAGGACGTTCAATGCGATACGGATGACGGCATTGTCACGTGTCGATTCGCCCTGAAGTTGATTGAGAAGGCGCTTCAATCCCGGCTTGAGCTGGTGCCGGTTGCCGTAAATATCCTCGGTCTGTTCAGCATCGAATACGAACAGACTATTGATGCAGGTGCCCAGCGGTTCGGTCTGGGCCTGACCTTGATTGGCCATCAACTGGACCTGTTCGACGGCCTGCAGCAGGGCGGCAAGGGCGAGTGCGCGGTCTTTCATGCGGGGGTTTCCTGGCGGAGTCGGATTTCCATGCGGGCGTCGGTTTCGGCAATGACGGCGCCACCAAGGCAGACATCGTCGGCATACAGTACCAGCGATTGGCCCGGCGTAACTGCACGCTGCGGTTCGTCGAACAGTACATCCAGTGTGCCGTCCGGCAGAACATGCACCTGGCAGGCGACATCCTGCTGGCGGTAACGGGTTTTGGCGGTGCAACGGAATTCGGCTGCAGGCGCCATGCCCGCCACCCAGTGCGCGGTTTCGCTGCGGAGTGAGCGGGACTGCAGCCACTGCGATTCGATGCCCTGGTCGACATAGAGGATGTTCCGGTGGATGTCTTTGCCGACCACGAACCAGGGCGCCGCCGGACGGCCTTTGATGCCGCCGATATGCAGGCCCTCGCGCTGGCCGAGGGTGTAATAGAACACGCCGGCGTGTTCGCCCACCCGCAGTCCGTCAACACTCTGGATATCGCCGGTTCTGGCCGGGATGTATTGGCCGAGGAAGTCGCGGAAATCCCGTTCGCCGATGAAGCAGATGCCAGTGGAGTCCTTCTTGGCGGCGGTAGCGAAACCGGCGCCGGCGGCTAATGCGCGCACTTCGGATTTCGGCAGATGGCCGATCGGAAACAGGGTAGCGGCAAGTTGGACCTGGCCCAGCTGGTGCAGGAAGTAGGTCTGGTCCTTGCCGGCATCTGCGCCACGTACCAGTTGGAAGCGGCCATCCTTCTCGCGCACCTGCGCATAGTGACCGGTTGCGATTTTATCCGCGCCAAGCGCCTTGGCTTCATCGAGGAAGGTCTTGAATTTGATTTCGCGGTTGCACAGCACATCGGGATTCGGTGTGCGTCCGGCTTTGTATTCCGACAGGAAATGGGTGAAAACTTCAGACCAGTAGGTTTTGGCGAAATTGCGCGAATAGAACGGGATGCCGAGTTTGCCGCAGACGGCAAGGGCATCCTTGCGGTCTTCTTCGGCCCGGCACTCGCCGTCGTCCTCTTCATCCCAGTTCTGCATAAACAGGCCGCTGAGCACATGACCCTGCTGTTTGAGCAGCAACGCAGCCACCGAAGAATCCACGCCGCCCGATACGCCCAACATGATTTTCATGCCGGGCTCACAGACTTTGCAACAGGGCCAGCGGATGCCGGGAACCGTTGAGATAATCGCTGATCACCCGGGATACCAACGGGCTGCGGTGCCGGTCGGCCAAGGCCTCGATTTCTGCCGGCCGCATCCAGTGCGCGGCGACGATGCCCTCATCCAGCGCGCGCCCGGCATCATGTTGCAGCGGTTCGGCAGCAAAGGCCATGCGCAGATACTCACGACCGGTCTCCGGGGCTTTCCATTGATAGGCGCCGATGAATGCGGTGAGGCCGACCTGCCAGCCGGTTTCCTCGAGGGTTTCGCGGATCGCCGCCTGAAGGATCGATTCACCCGGCTCCAGATGCCCGGCCGGCTGGTTAAACACCAGGCCGCCGGCGACACGCTCTTCGACCATCAATAGACGCCCGTCGCGCTCGACCACGGTCGCGACGGTGACGTCCGGTTGCCAGAATGTGCCGGTTCGGTAGCTCATGGGCGGGAGATGGGGCTTAAATCCTTGTTTATCAATATCGCCATTATCGCCGATTTGGCGCCCCTTGTATTTTGAGGGGGGATGCCCTATTTATAGGTCATGACCGGAAATAAAACACCAGACCAGCATATCGGCGGCGATGCCCTGCTTGAAGCGGTGCGCGCCGAGGTCGGTCCTCCCGGCCGTTTTCAGGTGGTCCTGCTCAACGACGATTTCACCCCGATGGATTTCGTCGTGTTCGTGCTGCAGGAGTTCTTCGCGATGAATCAGGAAAAGGCTACCCAGGTGATGTTGCAGATCCATACCCGCGGCCGCGGAACCGGCGGCGTATACTCGCGGGAAGTCGCTGAATCAAAAGTAAACCAGGTCAATGAATTTTCACGCCAGAACCACCATCCTCTGTTAAGTATGATGGAACCGCTGTAATCAAGGCATCAGGAGCAGGCTATGTTCAGTAAAGAACTCGAAGTGTCCATCGGTCAATGCTACAAGGATGCCCGTGAGTCACGCCATGAATTCATGACGGTCGACCATCTCCTGCTGGCGCTGCTTGAAAACGCTTCGGCGCTCGGGGTGCTGCGCGCCTGCGGCGCCGAGATCGACGAGCTCGCCAGCAGCCTGCGCCAGGCCATCAACGACAACGTCTCCATTCTTCCCGAAGACGATAACCGCGATACCCAGCCGACGCTTGGTTTCCAGCGCGTGCTCCAGCGTGCGGTTTACCATGTCCAGTCTTCGGGCAAGAAGGAAGTGACCGGCGCCAATGTGCTGGTGGCCATATTCAGTGAAAAAGATTCGCACGCCGTCTACCTGATGCAGAAGCAAGACATCACCCGGCTGGATGTGGTGAATTACCTGTCGCATGGCGTGGCGCGCAACGGAGAGCCACCCGAAGAGCCGGCCGAGGACAGCCGCGGACCGGAGGCCGCCGAGGAAGCCAAGGGCAATGCACTGGCCGAATTCGCGGTAAACCTCAACGAGCTCGCCATCGAAGGCAAGATCGACCCGTTGATCGGCCGCGAGGAGGAAGTCGAGCGCACCATCCAGGTCCTGTGTCGCCGACGCAAGAACAATCCGCTGTATGTCGGTGATCCGGGCGTGGGTAAAACCGCGCTCGCCGAAGGCCTGGCCTGGCGCATCGTGGAAGGCCGTGTGCCGGAGGTGCTGCGCACGGCCGTGATCTGGGCTCTGGATCTCGGTTCTCTGGTGGCGGGCACAAAATACCGCGGCGACTTCGAAAAGCGCCTGAAAGCGGTGCTGGCCCAGCTGAAAAAAGAGCCGAATGCCGTCCTGTTCATCGATGAAATCCATACCATCATCGGTGCCGGTTCCGCCTCCGGCGGCACCATGGATGCCTCCAACCTGATCAAGCCGGTGCTGCAGAACGGTGAATTGCGCTGCATCGGTTCGACCACCTTCCAGGAATACCGCGGGGTATTCGAAAAAGACCGCGCCCTGGCGCGGCGTTTCCAGAAAATCGACATCAGCGAGCCGACCTTGAGCGAGGCGGTGGCCATTCTCAACGGCCTGAAGCCGCGTTTCGAAGCGCATCATGAGGTGACTTACAGCAGCGATGCCATCCAGGCCGCCGTCGACCTCTCGGTCAAGCACATCAACGACCGTCTGTTACCGGACAAAGCCATCGACGTGATCGACGAGGCCGGTGCCCGTCAGCGGCTGTTGCCGCCGGACATCCGCAAATCGGTCATCGATCTCGAGGAAATCGAGTTGATCGTGTCGAAAATGGCGCGCATTCCGGCCAAGCAGGTGTCCGCTTCCGACAAGGATGTGCTGCGTAACCTGGACCGCAACCTGAAAATGCTGATTTTCGGACAGGATCCGGCCATCGAAACCCTGGTTTCCGCCATCAAACTGGCGCGTTCGGGCTTGGGCCATCCGGACCGGCCGATCGGCAGCTTCCTGTTCGCCGGTCCGACCGGTGTCGGCAAGACCGAGGTCACCAAACAATTGGCGATGCAACTGGGCGTGGAGCTGGTCCGTTTCGACATGTCGGAATACATGGAAGCGCACTCGGTCAGCCGACTGGTCGGTGCGCCCCCGGGCTATGTCGGCTTCGATCAAGGCGGCCTGCTGACCGAAAAAATCGTGAAAACCCCGCACTGCGTGCTGCTGCTCGATGAGATCGAGAAAGCGCATCCGGATGTCTACAACATCCTGTTGCAGATCATGGACCGTGGCGT
>CAJAPA010000157.1 GCA_903942465.1 uncultured Gammaproteobacteria bacterium | reverse complement strand
CGGAGCCGTGAAGTGCTTTCAGTACCCGGAATTCCCGGTCGACCGCATGCGCCGAGCCCAGCAAGGTTCCCGGCGGTTTGCGACGAAGCACATACCGGCCGCTGGCGGCTTCCAGTAAATAGGTCGGATTACTCTGCCCGCCTTTGAACTTGCTCGATTGCAACGGGCCCTGAAAGCCGGGAATGTGTGCGCCCAGATATTCAGCCAGTGCCGCATCCGGGAGTTGCAGGGAAGCGCGGGAGTCGCCCATGGAATTACTTCAGTAGCCCGCGGGCCAGCGAGGTGATGTGCACCTCATCCGGGCCATCGGCCAGACGCAGGCAGCGGGCGCCGACCCAGGCATGCGGCAGGAACGGATGCTGCAGACCTTCGGCGCCGAACAGCTGGATGGCGCGGTCGATGACCTGCAGCGCCATGCGCGGCGCGACGATTTTGATCATGCCGATTTCGTTTTTGGCGGCCTTGTTGCCGCCGGCGTCGAGCATGGCGGCGGCATTGAGCGTCAGCAGCCTTGCCTGCGCGATTTCACAGTGGGAAAGGGCAATCATTTCCTGCGCCATGCCCAACGCACCGAGCGGCTTGCCAAAAGCGATACGCGATTTGGCGCGCTCGATCATCAGTTCCTGCGCGCGCTGCGCCAGACCGATCAGGCGCATGCAGTGGTGGATGCGGCCCGGACCGAGCCTTGCCTGAGCCAGCGCGAAGCCGCTGCCTTCGGCACCGATCAGATTCGATTTCGGAACACGGACATTCTCGAAAACCAGTTCCATGTGACCGCTGGGTGCGTCATCGAAGCCGAAGGCTTCCAGCGCACGCGCAATGCGAACTCCCGGCGTGTTCATCGGCACCAGTACCATCGAGTGCCGTGCGTGTTTATCGGCCTCCGGATTGGTCACGCCCATCACAATCAGGATGGCGCAGCGCGGATCGCCGGCACCGGTAATCCACCATTTGCGGCCGTTAAGGACATAGTCGTTTCCGTCCGTACGGATACTAAGCGCGATATTGGTGGCATCGGAAGAGGCCACCTCCGGTTCGGTCATGGCAAAGGCGGAACGGATCTCGCCGCGCAGCAGGGGCGACAGCCATTTGGTTTTTTGATCGGTATTGCCGAAGTGCGCCAGGACTTCCATGTTGCCGGTGTCCGGCGCGTTGCAGTTGAACACTTCCGAAGCCCACAGCACGCGCCCCATCTGCTCGGCCATCGGCGCATAGTCCCGGTTGCTCAGGCCGGCACCGTGTTCGGCATCGGGCAGGAACAGATTCCATAGGCCGGCTTCTCGGGCCAGCGCTTTCAGGGCTTCGATTCGCGGGCAGGGCAGCCAGCGCGTTTGCGGATCGCTTTGCCATGTGGCGACCTCGGCTTCCGCCGGGTAAACATGTTCCTGCATGAATTCCGATAACTTTCGGAGCAGGATATCGGCGCGGGTGCTTGCGGGATTGATCGGACTCAAAGCGAACTCCTGGAAAAGTGACGGAATAACCGCTGGTAACATGGCTGGGGACGAAAAAGCCGTCCGACCATCATAAGCACTGTGCCGACGGCGGGCAACGCCTAAGGACGGTAATCCAAATCGCAGCTGCTGCTTTTGAAAACGATCGGGTCGAGCGGTCCGACCCATCCCGGAGGTTTGGGCTGCACATCGCGTTCGAAAGTCGCGATGCATTCACGCTCGTAACGTACGCTGTAGGTATCGAGATCAATGCCGTTCAGGCCGGCTTCGACGCGCGGATGCTGTTGGATGAAAGCCAGCATCACATCCAGATCCCTCCGGTTCTGGTACTGCGGCGGCAGCGCGGCCTGCGCCGGCAGGGCGAGAAGAAACAGCAATGCGGTGAATGATTTCATGGGGTGCTCCGGTGGCAGGTGCTGGACTCAGGAGGTTGGAATATCCGTGGCATGCAGCTCGTCCATCAGTTTAAGCCAGTAATCCGCACCGAGCGCACGGGCCTTGGTGATGTTGTTTTCAGGGATCGCATCGGGATCGGGATAACTGGCGATGGCGGCTTCCAGTTCATCTTCCCGAAGCAGGTGCAGCATCGGATAGGGACTTCGATTGGTATAGTTGGCCGGGTCATCGGCGTCGGCGTCGGCAAAGCGGTAATCCGGGTGGAAGCTGGCGACCTGATACACACCCTCATAGCCGCGATCGGTCAGCAGATCTTCAGCCAAACCGGCAAGATCCAGATAGTCGTCAAAATCGGCGAAGCCTTCCGGCAGGATCAGCAGCGTGGTTTGCGTGCCGTCATCGACATCCAGATGCGTACATTCGTCAATAAGCTGCAAGAGTACGGACTCCATGTCCGAGTCCGGACTGACGATGAAGCGTACCGTATTGCGCCGCAGCTCGCGCTTGGCGAACGGGCAGAAATTCATGCCGACCACCACGGTTTCAATCCACTGCCGGGTGCGGGCAATGGCGGCATCTTGGGAGGACGGATCGCTCATCCGCTATTTGACGTCGACCAGCT